>NZ_AKXS01000281.1:0-28552 GCF_000282835.1 Pandoraea sp. B-6
GCGCGGCCGACGGTCTCGGCATGCTCGTCGAGCAGGCGGCCGAAGCGTTCGCGGTGTGGCGCGGCGTGCGGCCGTCGACCGATGCCGTGCGAACCGCCTTGCGCGCCCGGCTCGCAGCGAAAGGTTGACGTTGCCGATGGCTGCGCCGCGACGCGCTTCGCGCACGACTCGCTATCGCCGCTGGGGGGCGTGGCAGTGGACAGCCTACGTTGTCACGTTGGTCTTCGTGGGCGTGCTTGCCACGCAGCTCTATTACTTCGTGCAGATTGGCTGGTGGGTGCGTTTCGATCCGTCGTCGACGGCGTTTATGCGCGCGGCCGCCGCGCGATTGCATGAAACGGATCCGAAGGCGACGCTCAAGCACCAATGGGTGCCTTACGACCAGATTTCGCGACATCTGAAGCGCGCCATCATCGCGAGCGAGGACGCGAACTTCGTCAATCACGATGGCTTCGAGATCGACGCGATGCTCGGCGCATGGGAGAAGAATCAGAAGAAGGGGCGCATCGTTGCGGGCGGCTCGACCCTCTCCCAGCAACTGGCGAAGAATCTGTTCCTGTCGAGCGAGCGAAGTTACCTGCGCAAGGCCGAAGAATTGAGCATCACGTGGATGCTCGAGTTCTGGATGACGAAGCAGCGGATCTTCGAGATCTATCTCAATTCGGTGGAGTGGGGCGAGGGCGTGTTCGGCGCCGAAGCTGCGGCACGGCACTACTACGGCATTCCGGCCTCGAAGCTCTCCGCTTGGCAGGCGGCGCGGCTGGCGGTGATGTTGCCGCGTCCGCGCTACTTCGATGCCCATCGCAATTCGCCGTACCTTGCGCAACGCGCCGGCGTGATCGCGCGTCGCATGGGGGCGGCGGAGTTGCCACAATAGGCGGATAGCCCCCCGCGCGTGGACTGTCGCACGACGAGCACGCGCGGGCGTGTGTGGGGCTAGTGTCGCGAGGGGGCCGCGTCCGGTATCGGCTGTGCTGGCACGTGCATGACAGTGCGCGTCGGATACGGGAGTGAGCAACCCACGGCCTCGACCGTCTCCTTGACGCCGCGCTGGAGGTCCCAATAGAGGCCCCAGTAGTTACCCAGCAATGACCATACCCGCACGTTCACAATCACGGCGTTGTCGCTGACCTGCTTGACCATGATTTCCGGTGCCGGCTTGTCGAGCACTCGCGCGTCTTCTGCCACGTGGGCGCGCAGTGCCGTCATGGCGGCATCGAGATCGTCGTCGAGCGCGATGCCCACGGTGACCTCCATACGACGCGTGGCGTTGCGGCTGAAGTTCGTGATCGGCTGGCCCCAGATCTGGTTGTTCGGCACGCAGACGTAGATGCCGTCAGCATTTGTGAGCGTGGTGGTGAACAGGCCGATTTCATCGACGGTGCCGGCCACCGACGCGCCGGCCGTAATGTAGTCGCCGTTGCGGAACGGGCGCAGCACCAGCAGCATCGTACCCGCCGCAATATTCTGCAACGTGCCTTGCAGGGCCAGCCCGATGGCCAGGCCTGCCGCGCCGAGCACCGCGATGATGCTGGCGGTCTGCACACCGAATTGAGCGAGCACGGCAACGAGCGTGATGATGCGCACCGACCAGAGCGCGATCGACTCGATGAGCGGTTTGAGCGTTGCGTCGAAGTGGGGCGAACGGCTCAACGTTCGGTGTACGAAGCGCGCCAGTCGCTTCGCGATCCAGAAGCCGATCAACAGAATCAACACGGCCTGTACGAGCGACAGACCGTAGCGGACGGCGTTGGCCGCGAGAAAGCCCATCACGGCGTCGAAGGACGCGAGCGGGGGGGTAACCTCAGTCATATGGGGGTTCTCCGTGTTGATGGGGGCCCGAGAGCACCGATATCAAGATTGACGCGAAGCGCGCGGATTGGTTCGACCGGCGCGCGGAGCAGGTAAAATGTCGGCCTTGCTGGAAGGAATCAGTCTCGAATCACCCGCCGTCGGAATACCGCCGCCGGAACCCCGCCGGAACCCCGTCATGACATTCACCGAAGTACTTAACGCGGCCTGGACGCGCAACAATTCTCTGCTTTGCGTGGGCCTGGATCCCGAGCCGTCGCGCATTCCTGCGCATCTGCAAGCGCAGCCGGACGCGATTTTCGAGTTCTGCCGCCAGATTGTGGATGCTACCGCCCCCTACGCGTGTGCATTCAAGCCGCAGATCGCCTATTTCGCTGCGCATCGCGCCGAGGAGCAGCTCGAACGGCTGATCGCCCATATCCACGCCGATCATCCGGGCCTGCCAGTGATTCTGGACGCCAAGCGTGGTGACATCGGCAGCACCGCCGAGCAGTATGCGCGCGAAGCGTTCGAGCGCTATCGTGCCGACGCCGTGACGGTGAATCCCTATATGGGCTTCGATTCGCTGGAGCCGTATCTGGCGCATGCCGAGAAGGGCGTCGTCGTGCTGTGCCGTACGTCGAACCCGGGCGGCAGCGAGCTGCAATTCCTCGATATCGATGGCAAGCCGCTGTATCAGACGGTGGCGCGCCTGGCCGCGGGGCCGTGGAATACGAGCGGGCAGATCAGCCTGGTGGTGGGTGCGACGTTCCCGGCAGAAATCGCTGCCGTGCGCAGCATCGTCGGCGACATGCCGCTGCTGATTCCCGGCGTGGGCGCTCAGGGCGGGGACGTCGAAGCGACGGTCAAAGCCGGTCGCACCGCGAACGGGACGGGCATGATGATCAACTCGTCGCGTGCCATCATCTACGCCGGTCGCGACGAGCACTTCGCCGCGGCGGCTGCCGCCGCTGCGCAAAACACGCGCGACAGCATCAACGCCTATCGCTGATCGGTCCGCGTGCCGATGCGCGGATCGTCGTCAAACGTCGCAGGGCGGCGCGACGATTACGTCTCGGCCTGGTCGAGGAATTCGATGACGCCGCGCAGCGCGTGCTGTGCGGCCTGACTGCGCACCTGTGTGCGATCGCCCTTGAAGCGCTTCGTCTCGACGAGGGTCGTGACGCGGTTGCTCCACGCGAAGCACACCATACCCACCGGTTTTTCGGGCGACCCGCCGCCCGGGCCGGCCACGCCGGTGATCGACAGCGAGATCTGTGCACGACTGTTCAGCAGTGCGCCTTCGGCCATCGCACGTGCCACCGGTTCGCTCACGGCACCGTGTTTGTCGATCAATTCAGGCGGAACGCCGATCATTTCGGACTTGGCTTGGTTCGAATACGTCACGAAGCCACGCTCGAACCATTGGCTGCTACCGGAAACGTCGGTGATTGCTGCCGCAACGAGGCCGCCGGTGCATGACTCGGCCGTGGTCAGCATCAGGCGTTCGTCACGCAGACGATTGCCGACTTTGACCGACAGTTGGGCCAGAAGATTTTGTTCGGAGACCACGGGACGACGCCTTCAATAAGTCAATGCAACGAATAGGTCACGGGTATCGGTGCGCGTACCCGCGGGAACGGCGCCAGCGAGGCACCCGTCATGATGCGGCTTGCGCCATCGCGCGGCGGCAAGCCCGGTCGATCAGATCGAGCGCCACAGCGCAATGACGAGCAGCGTGCAAAAGGCGGCGACGAGATCGTCCAGCATGATGCCGAGGCCACCCTTGACCGTGCGGTCGAAATATCGGATCGGCGGCGGCTTGACGGCGTCGAAGAATCGGAACAGCACGAAGGCCACCAATTGGCCGACAAAGCTCGCCGGCGTAATGAGCAGCAGCACGATCCAGAACGCGACAATCTCGTCCCAGACGACGGGGCTCGGATCCGATGTGCCAAGCTTGCGCGCTGTGTAGGCGCAGATCCAGATGCCGCCAACGATGGACGCGACGATCAGCACGCCCCATCCCGTGACCGTCAGGTACAGATTGAGCACCAGATACGATGCCCATCCGAAAAGCGTGCCCACGGTGCCCGGCGCGAACGCCGACAGGCCCGTGCCAAAGCCGAGCGAAAAGAGGTGGGCAGGGTGCGACAGCAGGAACCGCGAGTTCGGCCGGCGCGGGCCGCTGCCCGAGTTGACGGCGGCCGGTTGATCAGTGCTCATTGGAAATGGTCGAAACTTTTGAAATCGGCAGCGACGGACGCGCCAGTCTTGTCCTGGAGGTGCAGCCGGGCGAGGCGCGCGTCGGGAAGCGCTATTGTACCGATACGCGTGAGGCGTATGCCGAGTTCGTTGCCGATCGCCTCGATATGCGGCCGTTGCGCACGGTCGGCGCAGAAGCCCAGTTGATAGTCGTCGCCGCCCGCCAGCGCACACATTCTCTGAATCGCCGGCGTTTGCGCGGCCAGCAGGTCGGAGCACGGTACATCGTCGACGTTCACCGTCGCGCTCACACCGGAGCGCTCCAGGATATGGCCGAGGTCGCCCAGCAGCCCATCGGAGATGTCGAGGGCGGCGCGCGCCACGCCGCGCAGCGCCAGTCCGAGCGTCACCTGCGGCTCGGGCCAGTCCAGCGCGCGGCGCGCGAGGGCGAGATCGACGTCCGACAAGGTCCATTCCCCACGTATCGCACCGAGCGCCAGCCGGGCATCGCCGAGGGTGCCGGAGACCCAGATGTCGTCGCCGGGCTGCGCGGCATCGCGGCGCAACGCCTGGGCGCCGGGCACACTGCCGAAGACGGTCACACAAAGATTGCGTGGGCCGCGCGTGGTGTCGCCGCCGACAAGCGGGCAGGCGTAACGGTCGGCCAACGCCGACAGGCCCTCGGCAAAGGGCGCGAGCCAGGCCGGGTCGCTGTCGGGCAGGGCAATCGCCAATGTGAAGCCCATGGGCCGCGCGCCCATGGCCGCGAGATCCGACAGATTGACGGCAAGGGTCTTGTGACCGAGCGCGCGCGGGTCGACGTCGGCAAAAAAGTGGCGGCCCTCCACGAGCATGTCGGTCGAAATCGCGAGCTGCTCGCCGGTGGGGGGACGCAGCAACGCGCAGTCGTCTCCGATGCCGAGCGTCACATGCTCGCCCGGCCGGGTAGCGTGGGCGAAGAAGCGGTCGATCAGCGAGAACTCGGACAGCGGTGGAGTTGAGGCAGACGTCAGGGTCATGAGCAACGGCGCGGTTGCCCGCCTTGACCGGGCGCATCGCGTTGCGGGACCACTCCGGTGCAACGCGTGACGCCAGGGAGCATTAGGCGGTGGGCAATAAGTAAAGGGCTGCGGTGATGCACAGGCAAGCCCCTATTCTAAGAGGCGACCCGGGCTTTCCCAAGCGAACAAAGCACGGACGCCCGGAATTCAGACGGATTCCCATGCCCGTCTCGGATCCCCCCCACGGGGCTAGACGTCCGTGGTCCGAAAAGGCGGGCGATGGTGCAGCGCAGCGTTGAAATCGCCAGGAATTTTGGCCACTATCGGCGGGGAAGCCGTACCGCGCAGGTGCAGCCCCTATTCGCTTTTTGCATAAGTGGCGTGAATAAATGGGGCTACAATTTGCACTGAAAATCCGACCCCATTTTGTTCGTCAAGAGCCTCCCCTCATGCCCACGCCGATCGATCCGAAACTGCGCGAAGCTGCGCTCGAGTATCACGAATTCCCCACGCCCGGCAAAATCGCCATCGCGCCGACCAAGCAGTTGCTCAACCAGCGCGATCTGGCGCTGGCGTATTCGCCGGGCGTTGCCGCCGCGTGTGAGGAGATCGTCGTCGACCCGCTCAATGCATCGCGCTACACGGCGCGCGGCAATCTGGTCGGCGTGATCACGAACGGCACGGCCGTGCTGGGTCTGGGTGATATCGGCCCGCTGGCATCCAAGCCGGTGATGGAAGGCAAGGGCGTGTTGTTCAAGAAATTCGCCAATATCGACGTGTTCGATATCGAAATCGACGAGAAAGACCCCGAAAAGCTCGTCGACATCATTGCGGCGCTGGAGCCGACCTTCGGCGCCATCAACCTCGAAGATATCAAGGCGCCCGAGTGCTTCATCGTGGAGCGCAAGTTGCGCGAGCGCATGAAGATTCCGGTCTTCCACGACGATCAGCACGGCACGGCCATTGTGGTGGCCGCGGCGCTGATCAACGGCCTGAAGGTCGTCGGCAAGGATCTGAAGTCCGTGAAGGTGGTGACGTCCGGCGCGGGCGCTGCCGCGCTTGCGTGCCTGGACCTGCTCGTCGACATGGGGCTGTCCATCGAGAACATCTGGGTGACGGACCTGGCGGGGGTGGTGTACGAGGGCCGCACCGAATTGATGGATCCGGAGAAAATCCGGTTCTCGCAAAAGACCGATGCGCGCGGGCTGGCCGACGTGATTGGCGGCGCCGATGTGTTCCTTGGGCTGTCGGCTGCCGGCGTGCTGAAGCCGGAAATGGTCAAGACGATGGCCGACAAACCGCTGATCTTCGCGCTGGCCAACCCGAATCCAGAGATCACACCGGAACTTGCGAAGGAAGTGCGTCCGGATTGCGTGATGGCGACGGGCCGCACCGATTACCCGAATCAGGTCAACAACGTCCTTTGCTTTCCGTTCATCTTCCGCGGTGCGATCGATGTTGGCGCCACGACGATCACGCGCTCGATGGAAATCGCGGCGGTGAATGCGCTGGCGGAATTGGCGCGTCAGGAGCAGAGCGATATCGTGGCGTCGGCCTACGGGATCAAAAACCTGTCGTTCGGCCCCGACTATCTGATTCCGAAACCGTTCGATCCGCGTCTGCTGGTCAAGGTCGCGACCGCGGTGGCCGAAGCGGCGATGGCCGCCGGTGTCGCCACGCGTCCCCTCGCGGATGTGGATGCCTATGCGCAATCGCTCCAGCAGTTCGTGTACCACAGCGGCGGTCTGATGAAGCCGCTGTTCTCTGTTGCGCGCAGCGTGCCTGCGAACATGAAACGCATTGCGTTTGCCGAGGGCGAAGAGGAGCGCGTGCTGCGTGCCGTACAGGTGCTTGTGGATGAACGTGTCGCCACGCCGATCCTGGTGGGGCGCCCGGCCGTGATCGAGCACCGCGTGCAGCAATATGGCCTGCGCCTGACACCGGGTGTCGACTTCACCGTCGTGAACCCGGAGCACGACGAGCGCTATCGCGATTACTGGGAAACGTATCACCAGCTGACCAACCGCAAGGGCGTGACGGCGTCTTATGCGCGCGTCGAGATGCGTCGCCGCACGACCCTGATTGCCGCCATGTTGGTGCGCAAGGGCGAAGCGGACGGTATGATTTGCGGCACGGTGTCGACGCCGGGCCGTCATCTGCACTTCATCGATCGCGTGATCGGCAAGCGGGCCGGGGGCCATGTCTATGCGGCGATGAACGCCCTGATTTTGCCGAACCGGCAGATTTTCCTGGTCGATACGCACATCAATCAGGATCCGAGCGCAGAGGAACTGGCCGAAATCACGCTGATGGCCGCCGAGGAGATTCGCCGCTTCGGTATCCAGCCGAAGGTGGCCTTGTTGTCGCATTCGAACTTCGGTACCAGCGACGCCGCGTGCGCCCGCAAGATGCGCGAAACGCTGGCAATCCTGCAGGAACGTGCGCCCGATCTGGAAGTTGACGGCGAAATGCACGGCGACTGCGCACTAGACCCGGAACTGCGCGCACGCATCATGCCGGAATCGACGCTGACCGGTGCTGCGAACCTGCTCATCATGCCGAATATCGACGCCGCGAACATTGCGTACAATCTGCTCAAGACGGCGGCGGGCAATAACGTGGCGATCGGGCCAATCCTGCTGGGCGCTGCCAAGCCGGTGCATATCCTGACCGAGTCGGCCACGGTGCGACGCATCATCAACATGGTGGCGCTGGTGGTGGCCGATGCGGCGGCGCAACAACAGGCGCGTTGACGTCTGGCGAGCGCGCGGCGGTTCGCCACCGTTCGACACATGTTAACGACAAATCGCCGCCCCCTTTTGGGGGCGGCGATTTGCATTCCGGCGAGACATTTTGCACGCTCACACCGTCATGTGTGCGCTCACTCTCTTTAAAATCCTTTATTTTCAATAATTTGTCGCGTTGTTTCGTTGCAAAATGTAAGCCGACATTGATTCTCTGGACCAATAGCGATAACCTTACGGCTTCAACCACCAGAACAAGCCCGCGGCGCAATACGACGTCGGGCGACAGGCTAGCTATGACCATGGCACGTTGGCTTCACCGGAGCATCGTGGCGCTGACGGCGGCTGGTAGTGTGTTTCTGTGGTCCAATGCTGTGGCGCGCGAAACCGCGCCATACGTCACGGGTTCAACGGTCACAGTGTCCGTTGCCGAGTTGCCTCGCGAAGCGCAGCGCACGCTGACGCTGATTGCCCAGGGCGGGCCGTTCCCCTACGCCAAAGACGGCGTTGTGTTCGGGAACTACGAAAAGCAGCTGCCCAAAATGCGGCGTGGCTATTACCATGAATACACGGTGCCGACCCCCGGTGCCCGCAATCGGGGCGCCAGGCGCATCATCTGTGGCGGGGACCAGCGGGCGGTCGATCCTTGTTACTACACACAAGATCACTACAACAGCTTTAGACGCATAAGGGAATGACAGCAGTATGAGTGAGCCGGTTTTCGCACAGGAACGCGGGAAAGATCGTATGGCAGATCCATTCGGTGCGGGCGAGGGCAACTTGTTCAAGCAGGTGCTGGGCCTGCATGCTGTCGCGCGGGCCGGCCGCCGCCATACCTTATCGGAAGAGGGAGATATGAGTCTTTTCAAGACCGTCAGGCCGAATATCGTGCAGTCGATCCGCGCATTCCGCGTGCCGGAATTGGCCGCAGAGGCCGAGCGACTCGGGCAGCACTTCCTCTACGCCAATTGTTCGCAGGCGCAGAGCAAGGCCGAGGTGCTGGAGACGATCGCCACGTCGTTCCTGTTTCCCAAGCATTTCGGAAAGAATTACGACGCCTTGCACGATTGTTTGACCGATCTGGTGCATCACGCAGGCCCGCAGCCTGGTTTTGTCGTCGTGCTCGAGGGATTGCCGGTGGCGACGAAGTTCGATAAGGACGGTCGCGAAACCCTGCTGGACGTGTTCCGCGATGCCGCCGAGTTCTGGGCTGAGCGTCGTATCACGTTCCGCGTCTTTTACTCGTTTGCCTGACGGACCACCAAGCGAATCGTCGGTGAGTGACCTCGGAAACATCGTCTGACGTCACCGGTCTCGCCCCGACGCGAACATGCGTCACGTCAACCTCACGAAAAAGGTCCGCATTGCGGACCTTTTTACGTTTTCAGCCGGCGATTATCGGATTCCTGGATGGCCTTGCCTCAGCCGGTCCGTCCACCGAGGAATTGCTGGGCGAGGCTTGCCAGGTCGAGATGGCCTTGCGGTAGATCACCGTTCGGTGTGAGGTGATTGACTACCTCGGGCAGCAGCGACGACAGTTGCTGTGCGGCCTCATCCGGGCTGACGCCCGCCGAATCGGCCAGTTGCTGCAGATGTCCTCCCGGGCCAAGCGCCTGGGCCACCTGATCGGCCGACACTGGCTGATTGCTGCCGGTGCCGACCCACGAGCGCATCGCATCGCCCAGGCCGCCATTTTCCAGCACCTGCGTCAGTCCGCCCAGTCCGCCGAGCGCGCCCACCAAGTCGCCAGGGGACGTCGCGGGGTTGCCGGCGGCATCCTGCTGCGGCGCTTGTCCTCCGCCCAGCAGCCCGCCCAGCAAACCGCCAAGACCGCCGGCACCACCGCCGCCCGCCGCCGCACCGCCCAGCATCCCGCTGAGTGCGCCCCCCAACGAGCCAATCAGGTCGCCGCCCTGACCGCCCTGTGCCTGCGCGTTGCCGGAACGGTTGGCGATCATCGCCAGCAAACCCATCAGCAGCAACATCTTGGTATTGCCGCCGCTACCGCTACCGCCATCGGCCGAATTGCCAGAAATGCCGCCGAGAATGGAATCCAGGATACCCATGGGATGACTCCTTTAGGCTTGTGAAGCCAATGTGCAAATCGTCGGGGCTTACCAACCGCCCCAGCGCGCGGCCAATGCCGCGAGGACCGCGATACCCGCCGTTTCCGTTCGCAAGATGCGTTCGCCCAGGCGAATCGCCGTAAAACCGGCCTCCCGCGCGAGGGATTCTTCGTGCGGTGCCAGTCCGCCTTCCGGGCCGAACAGCAAAACGCCTGGCTGAGACGGTGCGTGCAGCGGCAGCGAGTCGAAACCGCTGTCCGCTCTGGGTGACAATAGCACACGCCATCCGTCGTCTGTCACCGCGCCTTGCTCGCGCAGCCAAGCGCCGATCGGGCGAATCGGCAGGACGCGTGGCACGCGATTTCGGCCGCATTGCTCGCAAGCGGCCTGTGCCAGCGCCTGCCAATGCGCAACGCGCTTCGCCGCACGTTCCCCGTCGAGCCGGATCACCGAGCGTTCGGTGATCAGCGGCTGAATGTCCGCCACGCCTAGCTCGATGGCCTTTTCTATCAGCCAGTCCATCTTGTCGCCGCCGGCGATGCCCTGTGCCAGGGTGACGCGGTACGGCGTCTCCACCTCGCGCGCCTCCCGTTCGCCGAGTTGCGCCGTGGCGTGGCGCTTTTCCAGCGTCGTGAGCACGGCCGGATATTGGCCGCCCGTGCCGTCGAAAAGCGTGAGCGCATCGCCGATCTTCAGGCGCAGTACCTGAGCGTGACGCACCACCGTCTCGGGAAGATCAAGCAGCGCGCCGGCGTGCAGCGGCACATCGATAAAGAAGCGAGGCATACGGACGGGAGTCGAAAGGGCGCGGTCGGGCGTGGCGCCGGGGACAGAAGCATACCCCAACGTCAGAGGGAGAAGCGGCTCAGCTTCGCGGAGCGACGGGGCGGGCGAAGCCCCAGCGATAGCCGTCCGGGTCTTCCAGTTGGCAAAAGCGGTCGCCCCAGAATTGGTCGCTGGGAGGCGTTAGCCCCTTCGCGCCGGCGGCGGTCGCCTGCGCGTATAGTGCATCGACGTCTTCCGTATAGACATAGAAGCTCTGCGACGCCTCCACACCGGAGGTGCGCGGCGTGCGCGCGGTGCTCGCGAACGCGCCCTCGGGGGCGAACATCACGATCAATTGCCCTTGATAAAACATTTCGACGTGCATGACGATGCCGTCGTCGTTCACCATGTCATGCACCGAGAAGCCGAACGCCTGCGCATAGAACGTCGCCGCCGCCTTGGCGTCGCGCACGGTCAGGTAGGGCGTCAACCACGGCACATGGGCGGGGCGGGGATCGGGCATGACGGTGCTCCGGTATGAGCGTCGGCTGTGGGTAAAGCAGTCTCGTCCTGACGCACGAATACGCGAACGGTCCGCCGCCAACGGTTGCGATGAGTTTTCAATATACAAGGAATGCGGGCTTGATTCACTTGCGTCGCGTCATCTCGTCGTCGCGCGGTTGGTTATCGATCGCCGAGCACGGCCATCAGTTCCGGCGGGATGTCGAAAAGCGCGGCACGCCGGGCCGGCGCATAGTGGCGCAGGGATTCTCGCGATAGCAGAGCCTGCGTGGCCGCGGTTGCATCGCTGCCACGCACGTCGAGCGAATCGCTGGCGAACGCGAGCGCCCACAACGTGCCGTACAGCGGCACATACGTGGTTATCGGTTGGACAAATTTGAACACCGAGCGCAGGGCATCAAGCATGCGCGCGACTTGATCGGCCTCGAACCATGGCGCCCCGAGTTGCAGGGCGATAGCGCCGCGTGGGCCGAGTAACGCGCGGAGTTTGGCAAAGAAAGGCGCGCCGTGCAGCGTGGCCGCTTCGCCGTCAGCGTCGGTCAGGTCGAAAATCACGGCGTCGAACGCTTCTCCGCGAGCCAGCGCGGCGTCGACGAGATCCCGGGCGTCGCCGATGACAAGCGTGGTGCGCGGATCGTCGAATGCGCCGTCCGCCAACGTCGGCATGTACTTCAGGATCGTCGCAGGCACCTGGGCATCGAGTTCGGCGACGACAACCTCGCGCACGCTCGCGTGACGCAAGGCTTCGCGCGCCGAGCCGCCATCCCCCCCGCCAAGCACCAACACACGCTGGGCGTTCTCGTGTGCAAGCAAGAGCGGATGCACCATGCATTCGTGGCAGATATGCGCATCGGCGAGCGAAGCCATGAACCGGCCGTCGAGTCGATACGCTCGCCCAAGTGCCCCGAACGCAGGCAAATCCATGACCTCGATGCGCTGATAGGCCGATGTGGCGGCGAATACCGGGCGCGCGGCGAACGTATAACCGGCCCAAGGCCCGAGCGGCGCCGTGCACGGGCGCAATGCGGCGGTCGATGGGTCGTCGCTGAGGTCACGTTTGGCGTGCATTGGCGAGGCAACTTCCTCTAATGGGTGGCGATCATGCCTGTTCTTTGCATGATTCCACGTTCCCGTCATTTGGGGAAGTTCGCCGCGAGCGACCCGGGCAACGGCCGTATCTGGTAAAATCTTGGACTTTATTCCGCATTCGAATTTCGCGCGGCAGCTCGCGGCAACGGGGGCACGCCCGCTCTTCCGGCTGTTCACCATGACGAACTCCTCTTCTGCTACGCCTGCGCTGATGGCCTCTGCCATTCGCGTCCTCTCCATGGACGCGGTCCAACAGGCCAACTCCGGTCACCCTGGCGCGCCGATGGGCATGGCCGATATCGCGGTCGCTCTCTGGGGCCGTCACCTCAAGCACAACCCCGTCAACCCGCATTGGTTCGATCGCGACCGCTTCGTGCTGTCGAATGGCCACGGCTCGATGCTCATCTATTCGTTGCTGCATCTGACGGGCTATGACTTGCCGATCGAAGAGCTCAAGCACTTCCGCCAACTGCACAGCAAGACGCCGGGGCACCCCGAAGTGGGCGTCACGCCGGGCATCGAGACGACCACGGGCCCGCTGGGTCAGGGCATCACCAACGCGGTGGGTTTCGCGCTGGCCGAGGCCCTGCTCGCCAAGGAATTCAACCGCCCGGGCAACGATATCGTCGACCACTACACGTACGCGTTCCTCGGCGACGGCTGTCTGATGGAAGGCATCTCGCATGAAGCGTGTTCGCTCGCGGGAACGCTGCGTCTGAACAAGCTCATTGCGCTGTACGACGATAACGGTATCTCGATCGATGGCGACGTCGAATACTGGTTTGCCGACGACACACCGAAGCGCTTCGAAGCCTACGGCTGGAACGTGATTCGCGACATCGACGGCCACGATGTCGACGCGGTCGACGCCGCCATCGCCCAGGCCAAGACCTCGGATCGTCCGACGCTGATCTGCTGCAAGACGCTGATCGGCAAGGGCGCGCCGAACAAGCAGGGCGGTCACGATGTGCATGGTGCGCCGTTGGGCGCCGACGAAATCGCCGCCACGCGCGCGTCGCTCGGTTGGCACCTGCCGCCGTTCGAGCTGCCGGCCGATGTCTACACCGCATGGGATGCCAAGGTAGCCGGTCAGCGTGCCGAAGGCGAATGGAACGAGCGCTTTGCCGCCTACCGCAGCCAGTTCCCGGCAGAGGCTGCCGAATTTGAGCGTCGCATGAAGGGTGAGCTGCCCGGCGACTTCAAGTCGGCCGCCGCCGCGTTCATCGCCAAGACCAACGAGAAGGGCGAGACGGTCGCCACGCGCAAGGCCTCGCAGCTTGCGATCGAAGGTCTGGCCGCCGTACTGCCGGAGTTCCTGGGGGGCTCGGCCGACCTGACCGGCTCGAACCTCACGAATTGGAAGGCCAGCAAGGCGGTGCGCGCCAACGCGGAAGGCGTGCAGTTTGGCAATCACATCAACTACGGCGTGCGCGAGTTCGGCATGAGCGCCATCATGAACGGCATGGCGCTGCATGGCGGCTACATCCCGTTCGGTGGAACGTTCCTGACGTTCTCGGACTACAGCCGCAATGCGCTGCGTATGGCGGCGCTGATGAAGCTGCGCTCGATCTTCGTGTTCACGCACGACTCGATCGGCCTGGGTGAAGACGGTCCGACGCACCAGTCCGTCGAGCACGTCTCGAGCCTGCGCCTGATCCCGCAGATGGACGTGTGGCGTCCCTGCGATACGACGGAGACGGCAGTCGCCTGGGTGGCGGCCGTCGAACGTCACGATGGTCCGTCGAGCCTGGTGCTCAGCCGTCAGAACCTGCCGTTCGTCTCGCGTGACGATGCGCAGATTGCCGATATCCGTCGCGGTGGCTATGTGCTGCGCGACGTGGCGAATCCGCAGATCGTGCTGATCGCGACCGGCTCGGAAATCGAGCTGGCGCTCAAGGGCGCCGAGGCGTTGGCTGCCGAGGGCATCGCGGCGCGTGTCGTGTCGATGCCGTCGGCCAACGTATTCGACCGTCAGGACAAGGCGTATCGCGAGCGCGTGCTGCCGCGCGGTGTGTCGCGCGTGGCGATCGAAGCCGGCGTGACGGCGTATTGGCATAAGTACGTCGGCCTGGAAGGCGGCGTGGTCGGCATCGACACCTTCGGCGAGTCGGCCCCGGCCGGCGTGCTGTTCAAACACTTCGGCTTCACCGTCGACCACGTGGTCGCGACGGTCAAGTCCGTGCTTGGCTGATTTCGTTAGACCTTACGGAGAAACCCCCATGACCATTCGCGTCGCTATCAACGGCTACGGCCGTATCGGCCGCAACGTGCTGCGTGCCCATTATGAAGGTGGTAAGAAGCACGACATCGAAATCGTCGCCATCAACGATCTCGGCAATGCGCAGACGAACGCTCACCTGACGCAATACGATACGGCGCACGGCAAGTTCCCGGGCACGGTGTCGGTCGACGGCGATTTCATGATCGTCAACGGCGACAAGATTCGCGTGCTGGCCAACCGCAACCCGGCCGAACTGCCGTGGGGCGAGCTGGGCGTGGATGTCGTGCTTGAGTGCACGGGCTTCTTCACGACGAAGGAAAAGGCCGGCGCTCACCTGAAGGGCGGCGCGAAGAAGGTCATTATCTCGGCGCCGGGCGGCAAGGATGTCGACGCCACGATCGTGTTCGGCGTGAACGAAGGCGTGCTCAAGTCGACCGACACGGTCATCTCGAACGCATCGTGCACCACGAACTGCCTGGCGCCGCTGGTCAAGCCGCTGCACGAGAAAATCGGTCTGGAAACGGGTCTGATGACGACGGTGCACGCCTACACCAACGACCAGGTGCTGACGGACGTCTATCACGAAGACCTGCGTCGCGCGCGCTCGGCCACGATGAGCATGATCCCGACCAAGACGGGCGCCGCGTCGGCCGTCGGTCTGGTGTTGCCGGAACTCAATGGCAAGCTCGACGGTTACGCCATTCGCGTTCCGACGATCAACGTGTCGATCGTCGACCTGTCGTTCGTTGCCAAGCGCGACACGACGGTTGACGAAGTCAACGCGATTCTGAAGGAAGCAGCCGAGGGGTCGCTCAAGGCCATCGCAACGTACAACACGGCACCGCTGGTGTCGGTCGACTTCAACCACAACCCGGCCTCGTCGAACTTCGACGGTACACTGACCAAGGTGTCGGGCCGCCTCGTGAAGGTCGGCTCGTGGTACGACAACGAGTGGGGCTTCTCGAACCGCATGCTCGACACGACCGTTGCACTCATGTCGGCAAAGTAATCGCGTTTGACGTCCAGTCGTAAAAAAGCCGCTGTCGTGAGACAGCGGCTTTTTCGTTGGTGCGCTACGTCGTGAGGGATGCCGGTGTTTAGGCGATAACCGCAGCTATTTCGGGCTGCGCGTACCCATCCGCAACGCTTAATGCGCTGGCACCATGGTGGTGGCATCGATTGCAGTCTCTCATCGCTGCTTACGGGGTGTTTGCCGACGATGCGTAGCCGTGCTCAGCGCTTCAAGACCCGAAGCTAGGGGGAATCCCATAATGTCTTCATCAGAAGACATTATGCCAAAACAACGCTTAATTCTTTTGACGATGCGGGCAGGGGTTTTTCGTGCAGCTCCCGTACATCGCGAGCGAGTGGTCCTGGAGCGCGAAGCCACGTTCCTTGGCGATCATTTTCTGGCGGCGTTCGATCTCGGCGTCGAAGAACTCTTCGACTCGCCCGCAGTCGAGGCACACGAGGTGATCGTGGTGGTGGCCTTCGTTGAGCTCGAAAACGGCCTTGCCGGACTCAAAGTTGCTGCGCGACAATAGGCCCGCTTGCTCGAACTGCGTCAGGACACGGTACACCGTGGCCAGACCGATATCGAGGTTTTCGTTGAGCAGATGACGATAGACGTCTTCGGCGGTTAAATGGTGCACCTCGCTCTCGCTGTTCTGGAAAATCTCCAGAATTTTGAGGCGCGGAAGCGTGGCTTTCAGTCCGATATTTTTCAGATCGGCGGGATTCGGCATCGCTCTACGTCCCTAGAGTACAATACAGCCGCAATAATAATGCCTTTTTGCCTTGCCCGGGCGCAAACCAGGGCAATCGGGACGGTTTGTGCCGTCAACGGGGGCGATGTGGCGGCGCGCCCGGCGTGCCGGATTCAAGGTCGATTTTTTTGAAAGCGAGTCAGATTTGCGTCGTTATCTCTCCCTTCCGCTCTCCGTCTGCGCTGCAGCGGCATTCCTGGCCCTGGCCGGTTGCTCGACGTATGACAGCGTGACCGACAAAGTGATCGGCGTGGTCACGCCGTATCGAATCAACATCGTTCAAGGCAACTTCGTCTCGAAAGAGGCCTATGAGCAGCTCAAAGCCGGCATGACGCGCGATCAGGTCCGTCAACTGCTCGGCACGCCGCTGCTCACGGACATCTTCCACGCGAATCGCTGGGACTATGTCTTCTATTTCAAGCGCGGCAATGCGTCGGTGGTTCAGGAGCGTCACCTGAAGGTGTACTTCGACGGCGACACGCTGGCGCGCTGGGAAGGCGGAGAAAATCTGCCGACCGAATATCAGTTGGTGCGGGAAATCGATGGTCAGAAGGGCAAGACCGTAAAGACGGACGCCTCGGCCCCGTCGACGGCGAGTGCCGCGACCGCGGAGACTGCCGCGCCCGCCGCGTCCGACGTCGCGGCCGTGTCGACCGCTGCGGCGGCTACCGCTTCCGAACCGGCCCCTGCGTCCAACGCACAGTCCACCGCTGGCGACAGCGCTTCGGGCAGTGCGACGACGGCCACGGGCACGGGGCTTGTCCCGTCGCCGCGGGTGACTTCCGGCGGTGGCCTGTTCTCGATGCCCAAGTAAGCTGTCTGAAGAGTCAAGAATTCCATGATGAAGATTGCGATTGCTGGCGCCTCCGGCCGTATGGGCCGGATGCTGATTGAAACCGTACTGGCCACCGACGACGCCGAATTGGTCGGTGCGCTCGACCGCGAGGACAGCCCGGCGCTGGGACACGACGCCGGCGCCTTTCTGGGGCGCGAGACGGGTGTCAACATCACCGCCGATCTCGATGTCGCGCTCGCCAACGCACAATATCTGATCGACTTCACGCGTCCCGAAGGCACGCTGGCGCATCTGGCTGCCGCCGAAAAGCACGGTGTCAAGATGATCATCGGCACGACCGGATTCTCGGAAGCCGACAAGGCGCGTCTGGCGGCGGGTGCCGAGCGCGTGGCCGTGGTGTTTGCGCCGAACATGAGCGTGGGTGTGAATGCCACGTTCAAGCTGCTCGAAGTCGCGGCGAAGATTTTGAGCACGGGCTACGACATCGAGATTATCGAAGCGCATCACCGCCATAAGGTCGATGCCCCGTCGGGCACGGCGCTGCGCATGGGTGAAGTCGTGGCCGACGCATTGGGCCGCGATCTGAAGGAATGCGCCATCTACGGCCGCGAAGGCGTGACCGGCGAGCGCGATCCGTCGACCATCGGTTTCGCGACCGTGCGCGGCGGCGATATCGTGGGCGATCACACGGTGCTGTTTGCCGGCATCGGTGAGCGCATCGAGATCACGCACAAGTCGTCGAGCCGTCTGTCGTATGCGCAAGGCTCGCTGCGTGCTGCCCGTTTCCTCGCGCAACACAACACGGGCCTGTTCGATATGCAGGACGTTTTGGGCCTGCGCTGATTCAGCCCTTGCCGGCGTGCGGCGCGCGGGTGGCCCGCCGAGGTGGCGCATGAGAGGGCAGACGGTGCGCCAGCCGGCACCGGACGCCGACATCAAAGACGCACGCCGCCACGGATCGCATGACGCATCGGGCGGCACCCACGCCAAGGCGGCCTCCAGGCCGCATCTGCTCTCCACCGTCGCGCCGAATCCGTTGCCGTCGGCGTTATAATCATCGTTTTCCCCGGATTTGCCCCCAAACGCTTGCGTGCTGCGCGCCCTTTGCCGCGCACCGGCGGGGCCGAAGCCGAGCCGAATCCTACCCGCCGACCCATCATGCAAGAAAAATACGTTCCCGCCGACGTCGAAGCCTCCGCCCAGTCTCATTGGCAGGCCATCGATGCCTACAAGACCACCGAGCGCGCGGACAAACAGAAATTCTATTGCGTCTCGATGCTGCCGTATCCGTCGGGCAAGCTGCATATGGGCCACGTGCGCAACTACACCATCAACGACGTGATGTATCGTCAGATGCGCATGCGTGGGTACAACGTGCTGATGCCGATGGGGTGGGACGCCTTCGGCATGCCGGCTGAAAATGCGGCAATGGCCAACGGCGTGCCGCCGGCCAAGTGGACGTACGACAACATTGCGTACATGAAGAAGCAGATGCAGGCGATGGGTCTGGCGATCGATTGGTCGCGCGAAGTCGCCACCTGCAAGCCGGACTATTACCGCTGGAACCAGTGGCTGTTCCTGAAGATGCTCGAGAAGGGCGTTGTCTACCTGAAGACCGGCACGGTGAACTGGGACCCGATCGATCAGACCGTGCTCGCCAACGAGCAGGTGATCGACGGTCGAGGCTGGCGCTCGGGTGCGCTCATCGAGAAGCGCGAAATCCCGATGTATTACATGCGCATCACCGAATACGCCGACGAACTGCTCGGCGACCTGGACGACCTCGGCTGGCCCGAGCGCGTGAAGGTGATGCAGCAGAACTGGATCGGCAAGAGCTTTGGCGTGAACTTCGGCTTCCCGTACGAGCTGGACGGCGAGCACAAACTGCTGCGCGTGTTCACTACGCGTGCCGACACGATCATGGGCGTGACTTTCTGCGCAATCGCCGCCGAGCATCCGCTGGCAACGCGTCTGGCCGCCGATCGTCCCGACCTGCAGGCGTTCATCGCCGAATGCAAGCAGGGTGGCGTGGCCGAAGCAGACATCGCCACGATGGAAAAGAAAGGCATGCCGACGGGCTTTTTCGTCACGCATCCGCTGACCGGCGAGAAGGTCGAGGTGTGGATCGGCAACTACGTGCTGATGGGGTACGGCGAGGGCGCGGTGATGGGCGTTCCGGCCCACGACGAGCGTGACTTCGCGTTTGCGCGCAAGTATGACCTGCCGATCAAGCAGGTTGTCGCGGTGGCCGGCGAGACCTATTCGACGCAAGCCTGGCAGGCCTGGTACGGCGACAAGGAAAATGGCACGCTGGTCAACAGCGGCAAATATGACGGCCTGGCCTTTGCGGCCGCCGTCGACGCCATCGCCGCGGATCTCAAGGCGCAGGGTGCAGGCGACAAGCAGGTCACGTTCCGTCTGCGCGACTGGGGGATTTCGCGCCAGCGTTACTGGGGCACGCCGATTCCGATCATTCACTGCGCGTCGTGCGGCGCGGTGCCGGTTCCCGAAAAGGACCTGCCGGTCGTGTTGCCCGAAGACCTCGTGCCGGACGGCACCGGCAACCCGCTGGCCAAGTCGGAGGCGTTCCTCAAGTGCGATTGCCCGAAGTGCGGCAAGCCGGCGCGCCGCGAGACCGACACGATGGACACGTTCGTGGACTCGTCGTGGTATTTCTCGCGCTATGCCTGCCCGGACGCCGACACCATGGTCGACGCGCGCACCGATTACTGGATGCCGATGGATCAGTACATCGGCGGCATCGAGCACGCGATTCTCCACTTGCTGTATTCGCGCTTCTGGACCAAGGTGATGCGCGATCTGGGTTTGGTGAGTTTCAAGGAGCCGGCGCAGAACCTGCTCACGCAGGGTATGGTGCTCAACGAGACGTACTATCGTGAGGATGCCGCGGGCAAGAAGACGTGGTTCAACCCGCTCGACGTGCAAGTGCAGTTCGACGACAAGGGCCGTCCGGTCAGTGCAACGTCGAAGGCTGACGGTGCGGACGTGACGCTCGGCGGCATCGAGAAGATGTCGAAATCCAAGAACAACGGCGTGGATCCGCAGTCGCTGATCGATCAGCATGGCGCCGATACAGCGCGTCTGTTCGTGATGTTCGCGGCACCGCCCGAACAGCAACTCGAATGGTCGGGGGCGGGTGTGGAAGGCGCGAGCCGCTTCCTGCGCCGCCTGTGGGGCTTCGGCCAGTCGCAGGCCGCGCTGCTGCGTCAGGCGGACGCCGCCATCGATACGGCGAACCCGGCGGCCAAGGCGCTGCGTCTCGAGATTCATGGCGTGCTCAAGCAGGCCAACTACGACTATCAGCGTGTGCAGTACAACACGGTCGTGTCCGCGGCGATGAAGATGCTCAACGCCATCGAGAGCGACAAGGGGGCGGCGGGCGCCGGAGCGGTGCGCGAGTGCTACGGCATTCTGCTGCGTGTGCTGTATCCGGTGGTGCCGCACGTCACCCACGGCTTGTGGGTCGAGTTGGGCTACGCGGCGCAACAGGGCGATCTGCTCGATGCGCCGTGGCCGGAAGTCGACGCCGCCGCGCTGGTGCAGGACGAGATCGAACTCGTGCTGCAGGTGGCGGGTAAGGTGCGTGGCGCCGTGCGCGTGGCGAAGGACGCTTCGCGCGAGGCCATCGAGCAAGCCGCGCTGGCGCACGAAATGACCGCCAAGTTCGGCGAAGGCAAGCCGGTGAAGAAGGTCATCGTTGTACCGGGCCGACTTGTGAACGTAGTGCTCTGAGGTGGCCGTTGCGGCCGCCGATCGATGAATTGATGACGTTTGGTGACAAGAGGGCACATCTCGTGCAAATCACATCCGGACAACGAAGCGTCGGTATGACGCGCAGGGTCTTCGGCGGCATCGCCCTGCTGAGTTGCGCGTTGATACTGTCGGCGTGCGGCTTCCAACTGCGCGGCGCGAGCGAGTATGCGTTCCACCGTTTGTATATCTCGGGCGGTGGTCAGATGGCGACCGACATCTCGCGCTACATCCGTTACGGCAGCAAGGACACCGTCGTGGTGACCGAGCCTAAGGATGCCGATGCGCGGTTGGAAATCGTGAACACTACGTCGTCGCGTACGGCCATCAGTCTCGATGCCAATGGCCAGGCACGCGAGTACGAGCTGCGTAGTGCGTTCACCTTTCAACTCGTGACACCGGATGGCACGCCGATCATCCCGTTGAGCACGATTCGCCTGACGCGCAATCTGCCCTACAGCGACAACGAAACGACGGCGCGCGATACCGAAGCCGCTCTGCTCAACCGCGACATGCAGAAAGATGCCGTCGACCAAATCATTCGTCGCATGGAAGCGGTGAAATCCCTGCCGGCGAAGCCACCGGAAGAGTAACGCCTGCCATCATGCAACTGCGTTCCGACGCGCTCGACGCGCACCTCGCCAAGACCCTCTCGCCGATCTACACGATATACGGCGACGAGAGCCTGCTCGTTCAGGAGGCGGTGGATCGCGTGCGCGCGGCGGCGCGTGCGGGCGGTTTCACCGAGCGCGATGTGCTCAGCGTCGAGCGCAGCTTTGACTGGGGCGCGCTCGCGAACGCCGGCCAGTCCATGTCGCTGTTCGGCGACCGCAAACTCATCGAGTTACGCATTCCCGGCGGAAAGCCGGGCAAGGACGGCGGCGCAGCGCTCAAGGCGCACGCCGGTGCCGCGAACGGCGACGTCCTGACCATTGTCACGCTGCCCCGGCTCGATGCGGCAGCGACCAAATCCGATTGGTTCACGGCACTCGATCGCGAGGGCGTGACGATCAAGATCGATCCGGTCGACCGGAGCCGTCTGCCGGACTGGATTGCGCAGCGTCTCGCCGCACAAGGGCAGCGCGTCGAAGCCGGTGAGCCCGGGCGACGTGTGCTGCAGTTCATCGCGGATCGCGTCGAGGGCAACCTGCTGGCGGCCCATCAGGAGATTCAGAAGCTCGGTCTGCTGTATCCGGCGGGTGCGCTTGCGTTCGAGCAGGTGCAGGATGCCGTGATGAACGTGGCGCGTTACGACGTGTTCAAACTCAGTGAAGCCGTCCTGGCAGGCGATACCGCCCGGCTGGTGCGCATGCTCGACGGCCTTCGTGGCGAGGGCGAAGCAGCACCGCTGGTCCTGTGGGCGTTGACCGAAGAAGTACGCACGCTCACCAAGATCACGCGCGGGATGGCGGCGGGCAAGCCGCTTGCGATGTTGCTGCGCGAGTATCGGGTCTGGGGGCCACGAGAGCGCCTGATGGAGCAGGCGGCCCACCGAGTCACACCCGCCAAGCTGGCGCAGGCACTGCAGTTGGCCGCGCGTCTTGACCGGCAGGTCAAGGGGCTGCGGGCCGACGGTCTGTCCGGCGACCCGTGGGACGGCATGCTGCAACTCGGGCTGCTGCTCGCCGGCGAGCGACCGCCGATGGCGCGCTCCGCTCGCGCACCCCGTCCGGTGCACGCGTAGACCGCGCCCAAGCGCTGCCAAACGCCGGAACACCTCCCGGGGCACGGGAGCCGCGCCAGCAAGATCCCCACAATTGACGGACAATCTGGCGCATGACTGGCGACGTGCCGTGTGCTGCCGTCCGAATACCGTGATGACGGCCGGCACCGAAAACCCACCGAACGTACTGGCGATTGCGTCGCCAAGAGAACTGCGAAACAGACGATATGGATATCAAAGCCTACATGCAATCGTTGGGCCAGCGCGCCCGTGAGGCGTCGCGTGCCATGGCGCGTGCCGACACCGCTGCCAAGAATCGCGCGCTGCTCGCGATTGCCGATGCCATCGAGCGCGATGGCGCGGCGTTGCAGGACGTGAATCGCCGCGATCTCGAGCGCGCCCGCGTCAATGGTCAGGACGCCGCGTTCATCGACCGTCTCACGCTGTCGGACAAGGCGCTGCGCACGATGATCGAAGGACTGCGTCAGATCGCGGGCCTGTCGGACCCCATCGGCGAGATCAGCAACGTGCGCGTGCAGCCGAGCGGTATTCAGGTCGGTCAGATGCGCGTGCCGCTGGGCGTCATCGGCATCATTTACGAATCGCGTCCCAACGTGACCATCGACGCGGCTGCGCTTTGCTTGAAGTCGGGCAACGCGACCATTCTGCGCGGCGGGTCCGAAGCCATCGAGAGCAACACGGCGCTGGCCGCCCTCATCGCGCAGGCGCTCGCGGCGAGCGGCTTGCCCGGTGACGCCGTGCAGGTCGTGAGCACGCCCGACCGTGCAGCGGTCGGCGAACTCATCACGATGACCGACTATGTGGACGTGATCGTGCCGCGTGGCGGCAAGAGCCTGATCGCGAGGTTGATGCAGGACGCGCGCGTGCCGATGATCAAGCACCTCGACGGCATCTGCCATGTCTACGTCGACGGTCGCGCCGATCCGGCGAAGGCGCTGGCGATTTGCGAGAACGCCAAGACGCATCGCTATGGCACCTGCAACACGATGGAAACATTGCTCGTCGACCAACAGGCCATCGACCAGTTGCCCGCCATCGCGCGCATGTTCCAGGATAAGCAGGTCGAGTTGCGCGGTTGCGACCGAACCCTGGCGGCGCTCAGCGAAGCCGGCATGACGGGCGTGGTGGCGGCGACCGAAGCGGATTGGTCGACGGAATATCTGGCACCGGTGCTGGCGCTGAAGATCGTCGATGGCATGGCGCCGGCCATCGCGCACATCAATCGCTACGGCTCGCATCACACCGATGCCATCGTGACCGAGGATTACTCCGCCGCCATGCAATTCCTGCGCGAAGTCGATTCCGCGAGCGTGATGATCAACGCGAGCACGCGTTTCGCCGACGGCTTCGAATTCGGTCTGGGTGCCGAGATCGGTATCTCGAACGACAAGCTGCACGCCCGCGGTCCGGTGGGTCTCGAGGGCCTGACGAGTTTGAAGTACGTCGTGTTCGGACACGGCGAAGTCCGCAAGTAAGCCAATTCGTCAGAGACGTCGCATGAAACTGCAAACGCTCGGCCCGGCCGATTTTCAGAAGATGCCGTGGAAGAACGGCCTGGGAGTCACGACCGAGCTGGCGGTGGCGCGACGTCCCGGTGAAGACGGCTTCGATTGGCGCATCAGCACGGCCACGGTCGCCAGCCCGGGGCCGTTCTCCGTGTTCCCGGGCATCGACCGCTCGCTGGCCATCGTGCGGGGCGGCACCCTCACGCTCAATGTCGAAGGCCGCCCGGACGTGACGCTCTCGACGCGCACGCCTCCATACGTCTTCGGCGGCGAGTTGACGGTGAGCAGCACACCGATGCTGGAGACGTCCGGCGTGCCCATCGACGACTTCAACGTCATGACACGTCGCGCCGCATGGCAGCACACGCTGGCGCAGCATCGGCTCGATGGAGACGCCGTGACGTGGTCGCTGCCAACGGACGCCGACGCCGTCGCCTTCCTTTACTGTGCGCAAGGGAAGGTGCGGGCGGTCTTCGCGGACGGCCAAGCCGTGAGCGTTCCCGAGGGACATGCGCTTCGCGTCGACGGTGGTGATGTCTGTGAGCTGCTGGCCGAGGCAAGCCCTGCCCACCTCTTCCTGGCGACGCTCTCGCGACGTTGAACCCCCTGGCCTGTGCCGCGCAGACGCTTACAGGCCGGTCTCCCCCATCCCGTCCGCTCGCGTGACGCCGCGCCCAACGCGCGCCCCCGTCGCCCTCGTATTTTCCCTAGGCCGATCCCGATACTTTTCCAGCGAGCGAAACGGCATACTTCGATTTATCCATATACAAATCAAAGTTCCACCCATGAGACGAACAAATCTTCACGTCGTGCAAGGTGGGGTGGCATGGATCCGCTGAGCGACGTTCTCAACGATCTGCGGGCGGATGCGGTCGTGACAGGTCGCTTCACGTTCGGAGCCCCCTGGTCGCTGCGCAAGCCCGCGATGGACGGTGCGCCGTTTCGCACGGCGACGGGGGAGCCGTTCTATCTCGTCGTGGCTGGCATGGCGCCGGTGCGCGTGGAGCCGGGCGACTGCGTGCTGTTGCCGCATGGACACGAGCACGTGATGTGCTCGTCGCTGGACGAGCCACCGGTGGTCTTCGAGCAATTGATGACGGCGCAGGGCATCGCGCCCCGGCTCGACACACCTCTCGCGTTCCGCGCGGGCGGCACGGGGCCGGTGAGCGACCTCTACACGGGTGTAGTGATGTTCCGGGAGCGCGTGCGCAATCCCTTGCTCGCGTCGCTGCCGCCGCTCATCCATATCCGCGCCGGCGATCCAGCCGTTCCCGCGCGGCTCACCACGACCCTGGCAGGCTTCATCGAAGAGTCGATGCAGTGCGGTGCGGGATGGCGCGTGGCCGTCGCGCGTCTGGCTGACGTGCTGTTCATCCAGATCCTGCGTGCCTATCTCGGTGCCAGCGGCGGCGCGACGACGCATTGGCTACGCGGCATGACCGATCCGCAATTGGGACGCGCCATCGCCTCGATGCACGACGCGCCGCAAAGGCCTTGGACGGTCGAGCAACTGGCCGACATCGCGGGCATGTCGCGCTCGAAGTTCTGCCTGCGCTTTCGCGAACTCGTGGGTGAATCGCCGATGTCGTATCTCACGACGCATCGCATGTACCTGGCTGCGGAGCGTCTGGCGGGCGCGGGCGTGCGCATCGCCGATGTGGCCGATGCCGTCGGCTACGCGTCGGAGAAGGCGTTCACCCGCGCCTTTCGTCGCTGCTACGGCTTGCCGCCGCGCGAATATCTCAGACACTGCGGCCCAGCCAACTGACGCGACTGTCGCGCCTCGCGCGTGAGGGTTTTCCCGTCTCTGGACGAACGGCATCCTTTTCGGGCCGAGCGGTCGTTGTTCGCCAATTTTCTCGTTGTGAGAATTCACTCACCTTCTGCCGGCGCGTCGTAAGACACGCCGGGGCAGACGGCAGTCACAACGGGAGAGTCAATGGAATTCCAACTCAACGGGCGGCCCTTCGTCTTCGACGGCGATGACGGCACGCCTTTGCTGTGGGTCATCCGCGATGCCGCGGGGCTGACCGGCACCAAATACGGCTGCGGTATCGGCGCATGCGGTGCCTGCACGGTACACCTCGAAGGTGTAGCCACGCGCACCTGTGTGCTGCCGGTCTCGGCGGCAGCGGGCAGGCGCATCACGACCATCGAGGCCCTGTCGCCGACACGCGCGCATCCGATTCAGCAGGCGTGGATCGCCACGGATGTGCCGCAGTGCGGCTACTGCCAGTCCGGCATGGTGATGGCCGCGGCGGCGCTGCTCGACAAGCATCCGCATCCGACCGACGCCCAGATCGACGAGGCGATGACCAACCTCTGCCGTTGCGCGACCTATCACCGTATCCGGGAGGCGATCCATGCCGCTGCCAAACGCTGAGCGCACCACGGCTGACGTGAACGAGGCTGCGTCCCATGCTCCCGCGTCGCCGTCCCGCCGTCACTGGCTCAAAGGGATGTCGCTGGCAGCGGGCAGTCTGCTGGTTCCGATTTCGGCGTCGTGGGTGGTCAGTCCCGAAGCGCGCGCGGCGGGCGAGACACTTGTCGAAATCAATGACTGGATCCGCATCGATGCCGACGGCACGACCGTGCTCGGTCTCTCGCAATGCGAAGTCGGACAGGGCGTCTACACCGGTTTGCCCCAGGTGCTGGCCGATGAACTCGACGCCGATTGGCGTCGGGTGCGCGTCGAATTCGTGACTGCGCGCGACGCCTACCGAACGGCTGCGGCCAACGAGGCGTTGCAGCAGTTCGTGGGCGCGTCGATGTCGGCCACGTTGTTCTATGAGCGTCTGCGAATCGCCGGGGCGCAAGCACGTGAAGCTTTGGTCGCCGTGGCAGCACGCCGGTTCGGCGTTCGCACGACCAACTGTGTGACGCATGAGGGCCGCGTCATTCATCCGCAATCGGGCCGCTCGCTCGGCTACGGTGAGCTGGCCGCCGAGGCCGCGACGCTGCCGCTCAATTGGCATCCGCGATTGAAGAACGAAGCTGCCCATGCATTGATCGGGAAGTCGGTGTCTCGTCTCGATACGCCGTCGAAGGTCGATGGCTCGGCCGTCTTCGGTATCGATGTGAAGGTGCCGGGCATGCTCGTCGGCGCCGTGCGCATGGCCCCGACCACAGGAGGCGTTCCGCTGTCGGTGCGCAATCGCGACGCAATCAAGGCGCGCAAGGGGGTGCAAGACGTCGTGCAGGCGAAGGACGCCATCATCGTCGTCGCTAACGATTACTGGTGTGCAAAGCAAGCGTGCGATGCCCTCGATATCGAATGGAAAGCGGGCGCCGCGGCCGACAGCGCGACGATACTCGCGCAGCGCCGTGCCGCGCTTGTCGATGGGAAGGCGGGCGTTGCGACCGACGTCGGCGATGCCCCGGGCCTTATCGCTGCCGGTGCCTCGGGTGCCGCCGGCGGCAAGCGTGTGACGGCCGAATACCACACCCCGTACATCGTCCACGCGACGATGGAGCCGGTGAACGCCACCGTGCACGTGCGCAAGGCGCAGGGTGAGATCGAGGTCTGGGGGCCGATCCAGGGGCAGGACAAAGTTCGCTGGGCGCTAGGCGGCATCTTCAAGCTGCCACCGGAGAAGGTCATCGTGCACACGACCTTCCTCGGCGGCAGTTTCGGACGCAAATACGTGCCCGATTTCGTGATCCATGCGGCGGTGGCATCGGCGGCGGTCGGGCGTCCCGTCAAGGTGATCCGCTCTCGCGAAGACGACATACGACACGGCTTCTATCGTCCCTGCGCCTCCGGTCGTTTCGAGGCGGTGCTCGGTCACGACGGGCTGCCCACGGCCCTGCATGCACGCGTGGCGGGGCAGTCGCTTTACAACGTCATCAAGAAGGACCACTACGAGAAGGCCGGCTATGACGAGACCATGCTCGACGGGCTCTACGACCTCGCGTACGCGGTCCCGAACCTGCGCGTCGAAGGCATCGACGTGCCGCAGCCCAACATTCCCGTGAGCTTCATGCGCTCGGTCGGTTCGACGTCGAGCGTGTTCTTTCTCGAGAGCTTTATCGACGAGATGGCCGACGCCGCCGGTGTCGATCCCGTCGAGTATCGCAAACGCCTGCTCAAACACGATGCGCTCGCAACGCGGGTGATCGAGACGACGGCGGCGTCTGCCGGTTGGCACACGTTGGCGAAGCCCGGCGTGCATCGCGGGTTCGGCTACTGCGCCTATACCGGACGCGGTGCGGCCTTCTCGACCTATGTCGCGCTCGCCGTGGAGCTGCGCGTCGTAAACGAGCGCTTCAAGATCGAACGCGTTGTGTGCAGCGTCGATTGCGGCCGTGCAATCAACCCGAACCTGATCCGCGCGAACATCGAAGGCGGCATCGGATTTGCGCTCACCAATACGTTCAAGAGCCAGATTACCTTCGCCAACGGCGGCGTGGAGCAAAGCAACTTCGGCGACTATCCGCTGCTGTATCTCGTCGAGATGCCGACGATCGAGACTGTGATCGTGCCGAGCGACCGCCCACCTCAGGGGTGTGGCGAAGTGTCATTACCGCCGGTGGCGCCGGCGGTGGCGCAGGCGATCCGTCGCGCCACCGGTGTGCGGGCGCGTTCGATGCCGCTGCCGCAGACCGTCGCGCAGGCGCGTGCGCTCG
>NZ_AKXS01000282.1:0-4951 GCF_000282835.1 Pandoraea sp. B-6
CGCTTCACGCGGGGCGCGGGCCGGTTGGCGCGCGTCGTCGTCGTCGCCGCCGCGCCCGCCCCGTCCACCACCGGCCCCACGGCCTTGTTGCGCCTTGCGAATCGGTTGCGCCACGGCATGCGGATCCGGATCGAAGCCCGGGATCACTTCGCGATCGATCGTGCGCTTGATGAGACGTTCGATCTGCGTGAGCAGTTGATGCTCGTCCACGCACACGAGCGACACGGCCTCGCCGTTTGCGCCGGCGCGTCCGGTGCGGCCGATGCGGTGGACATAGTCCTCCGCCACTTCCGGCAGGTCGAAGTTGACCACGTGGGGCAACTGGTCGATGTCGATGCCGCGCGCGGCAATATCGGTCGCAACCAGCACCTGCAATGTGCCGCTCTTGAATTCGGCGAGCGCTCGCGTGCGGGCGCCCTGACTCTTGTTACCGTGAATGGCGAGCGCCGGAATGCCGCCCTTCGTGAGCTGCTCGGCGAGCCGGTTCGCGCCGTGCTTGGTGCGCGTGAACACGAGCACCTGGAACCAGTTGTGCTCGCGCACGAGGTGTTCGAGCAGCTCGCGCTTACGGTCGCGATCGACCGGGTGGATCTTCTGCGCGACGGTTTCCGCCGTCGTGTTGCGACGCGCCACTTCGATGAGCGCGGGCGACTTGAGCAGGCCGTCGGCCAGTTGCTTGATCTCGTCGGAGAACGTGGCCGAGAACAGCAGGTTCTGGCGCTTCGACGGCAGCACCGCCAGCACACGACGAATATCGCGAATGAAGCCCATGTCGAGCATGCGGTCGGCTTCGTCCAGCACGAGAATCTCGACGCCAGAAAGATCGACCGTTTTCTGCTGCATGTGATCGAGCAGACGGCCAGGGGTCGCGACGAGAATGTCCACGCCGCGCGCCAATTGTTTGACCTGCGGCACCATCGACACGCCGCCGAACACGGTCATGGACGTGAGCGGCAGGTACTTGCCGTATTGCGTGACGCTTTCCTCGACCTGGGCGGCCAACTCGCGCGTGGGCGTCAGCACGAGCGCGCGCACGGAGCGCTTGCCGTTGGCCGCCGCCGCGCGCGCACGCGTGGAGAGCATTTGCAGGATAGGCAGCGTGAAGCCCGCCGTCTTGCCGGTCCCGGTCTGGGCACCGGCGAGGAGATCGCCGCCTTGCAGGACGGCCGGAATCGCTTGCAGTTGAATGGGCGTCGGGTGCGTGTAGCCAAGGTCGGCCACGGCACGCAGGATGTCGGCCGACAGGCCGAGCTTTTCAAAAGACATATATGGACCAATGCGCGGACTCCACGAAGTGTGTCCCCGCGCGTATCGATGTTGTGTGTTCTTGAGGGAATGCCCGCGTAGGGCGTGCGACAGGCATCGCGCTCATTAGGGCGATGCGCCGAAAGACGCCTGCAAGACGACCCGCCGGCGAATGAAATCAAGCGGCTTGGCGGGCGAGGCCGTCGCGGGTACGGCCGTGTCTTGGAAGCGCGTAGTTTACCATGCGCCCTTTCCCAAGTCAGTCGGCATCGCCATTTGCCCTCCCCGGGGTCCGAAATTCGGACGTTCCACCGGGTGTCTGCGCGCCTATCGCCCAAGCCGCTACACTGGCGTCATTGCCCCCGAAGCCTCCCGGCCTGCCTGCCCCGTGCGATTCGACCTGACCGACCTGCGACTGTGCCTGCTGGTTGCCGAAGCCGGCAGCATCACCGGCGGCGCCGAGCGCGCCCATCTGACACTGGCGTCTGCCAGCGCCCGTATCCGCGGGCTCGAAGAGGCGCTGGGCGTCGCGCTCTTCATGCGCCACCGCCAGGGCGTAATGCCCACCCCCGCTGGCCGCGCCCTGCTCGCTCACGCCCGGCGCGTGCTCGCCCAGATCGAGCAGATGCGCGGCGAACTCGGCGAATACGCGGCTGGGCTCAGGGGGAACGTGCGTATTGCCTCGAACACCGTGGCGATGTCCGAGTTTCTGCCGGATCTGCTGGGGGCATTCCTCGCCGAGCATCCGAATGTGGAGATCTCCCTGCGCGAGCAGACGAGCCCGGCCGTCGTGCAAGCGGTCCTGGAAGGCGCCGCCGACATTGGCGTGGTCTCGGACTGGATCGAATTGACGGGGCTCGAGACGGTGCCATTCCGGCAGGACCGGCTGGTGGTCGTCACGCCGCCTGGGCACGCATTGGCCTCGCGCGCCGAGGTGGCTTTCATCGACGTTCTGGACTCGGAGTTCATTGGCCTGCCCGAGCACAGTGCACTGGCCGAGCACCTCGACGGGCACGCCAGGCGAGCCGGTCGGCCGTTGCACTACCGTGTGCGCCTGCGAGACTTCGACAGTCTGTGCCGCGCCGTGGCGGCGGGGGCCGCGCTGGGCATCGTGCCGCTGAGCGCCGCCGCACGCTCGGCCGCCGCGCTGGGCCTCGGCATCGTGCCGCTCTCCGACGCGTGGGCCCTGCGCACGCTGGTGCTGTGCGTGCGTGAGCGCGACGCCCTGCCTGTCTACGCGCGGCAATTGCTTGAACGGCTGCAGGCCACGCCCGCTGTCACCAATGAAAACGGCACGACGTAATCATCGTGCCGTGATCTCTCGTGCCGTCAATGCCGGCGAATCCAGCCGGTCCAGCGCGTCCGGTGTGACCGGTGAGGCGAGCGCGTCGACCTACATCGCCGCCGGTGCCGACGCCCCACGCCCGCGCAGCAACGCGTAGAGGATGATGGCGCCGAACGTGGCGCAACCGATGCCCCCCAGCGAGAAGCTACCGAACTTCAGCGTGAAGTCGCCCGCGCCGAGCACCAGCGTGACGGCGGCGACGATCAGGTTGCGGTTATCCGAGAAGTCGACCTTGTTCTGCACCCAGATGCGCGCGCCGGCCACGGTAATCAGACCGAACACCACGATCGACACGCCACCCAGCACCGGACCCGGAATCGTCTGAATCACCGCGCCGAATTTCGGCGAGAAGCCCAGCACCAGCGCGATCACCGCCGCCATGGCAAACACCAGCGTCGAATAGATCTTCGTGACGGCCATCACGCCGATATTCTCGGCGTAAGTCGTCACGCCCGTGCCCCCGACGCTGCCCGACACAATGGTCGCCAGACCATCGCCGAGGAAGGCGCGGCCCATGTAGCGGTCGAGGCTCTGCCCGGTCATGGCGCTTACCGCCTTGATGTGTCCGAGGTTCTCCGCCACAAGGATGATGGCAATCGGGGCGAGCAATACCATCGCTTCCGGCTTGAACACTGGCGCCGCGAAGTGCGGCAGGCCGAACCAGGCGGCATGGGCCACCACGGCGAAGTCGATCGGCTTGCCGAGGCCCATGCCGTTGGTCAGCACGGCGTACAGCGCATAGGCCAGCAGCAGGCCCACGAGAATCAACAGGCGTTGCACCATGCCGCGCGCGAGCACCGCCACGAGACCGACGCACAGCACGGTCGCCAGCGCCATCCACGTGTCGAAGGGCGTCGCCGAGACGCCCTTCACCGCGACCGGCGCGAGGTTCAGGCCGATGACGGCGACGACCGCGCCCGTCACCACCGGCGGCATGAGGGCTTCGATCCAGCGAGTGCCGACGGCCATCACGATCAGGCCGATGATGGCGTAGAGCACGCCGCAGGCGATGATCCCGCCGAGCGCCACCGGAATATTCAGGTTCGGCCCGCTGCCCGCATAGCCCGTCACCGAGATGACCAGGCCGATGAAGGCGAAGCTCGAGCCGAGATAGCTGGGTACGCGTCCGCCGACGAGCACGAAGAAGAGCAGCGTGCCAATCCCCGACATGAAGATGGCAAGGTTCGGATCGAACCCCATGAGCAGCGGTGCAAGTACGGTCGAGCCGAACATGGCGACCACGTGCTGCACGCCCATCGCGATGGTTTGCGGCCACGCCAGGCGCTCATCGGGGGCGATCACGCGGCCGGAGGCCGTGTCCTGCTGCCGCCACTTCGGGAAATAACCCTCTGCCATGTCGATCTTCTCCTGGGTGTCGTGCCGCCGAATCCGAACGGTGCGGAAGGTGCGGGACGTGGGTCGATGGGAAAACTGGCGGCAGTGTACGGAGCCACTGCACAGAAGGCAAGGCGGCGCGCCAAGCGGCGCCGCTCCGCCATCGGCCGTCACCGCTTGGCGACGCCCTGGAGAATCACGTCGGCCAGCCCAGTGTAGTTCCCGTCGAAATGGTGCCCGCCGGGCATCTTGACGACCTGAACGCGCTTGGGATCGAGCCCCGGACAGTTGCTGTCGTCTTCGTCGGCCCCATAGATGCACATCGCCATCCCGTCGGGCAGACGCTCCACCTCCGGACGAATCGGCAGGCCGTTCTGGCTCGACATCACCCAATTGGTCATGCGGAACTCGAAGTCCGCCTTCTGCCCGAGTCCCATCAGCACCAGCAGCGCCACCCGCTCGCGGGCCACCGGCGACAGACGATTGACCATGAACGGCAGCACATCGGCCCCTTGCGAGTAGCCGATCAGGATCACGCGCTTCTTGTTCCAGCGCGTCTGATAGAAGCGCATGAGGCGGTCGATATCGAGCGCGCCGGAAGCCGGGGTGCGCGCCGACCAGAAATAGCGCAGCGAATCCACGCCCACCACCGGAATGCCGTGCGCCGAGAGCGCGCCCGCGACATCGCGGTCGAGTCCGGCCCAACCGCCGTCGCCCGACATCAGTATGGCGAACGTGTCGGTCATATTGGGGGCAGGCTTGCCGGTGGCCGGCACCTCGACGACGGGCAGATCGGCCACCGCGGCGGGCGGCCGGGCCGTTCCCGCCACGTGGTGCGCGTTCAGACGCCGGAACGCGTTCTTGTACTGCGTCACCCAATCGGCCAGCACGGACGTCGGCGGCGTGCCCGTCTCGGCGGGCGTGCCGGAGACCTCCATCGCGCCCAGGCTGCCCGCCAGCCCACCGACGAGCCAGCTCGAATTCGGCGTGCGGGCGGCGAACGCCTGTGCCACGTGATCCGGGCAG
>NZ_KB290561.1:0-17624 GCF_000282835.1 Pandoraea sp. B-6
GCGGAGTCCGTCAGCCGCGCCGCCAGGCACAGCGTCAACTGCCGCCGCAGCGCGCTCTGCGCACGCGGCGACAGCGTTGCCGGCGTGACCTTGGCGCTCCCTTTACCGTCCTTGCCGTCTTTCGGCCCGCCGCCGTGCCCCCCCGATTTACCGCCGCCGCGGCCGAACCACTGTCCCAGGCGCGCCCCGAGCGACGGCTTGGGCGACGGTACCGGCGCGCTCACGTCAGACACGGTCTCGGGCGTGCCCCGCCCCGGTTGGGAAGGCGACGACGCGGATGGCGAGGACGAGGCCATCGCGGTAGACGACGCGGCCATCGTTGAGTCCATCTCCGACGGACTCAACGAGACGGGAACGGACATGGCTGACATGATTGGCTCATCCTTCATGGCTTCCTGACATTGCGCCCGGGTAGGCAAGCACACCGGCTATACCGCGATGACGCACCCTCCAGCGAATATTGCCGCATTTCGTGAAAGCGCTCTCATCCCATCAGTCGATCCGGCAACCACAGCGACAAGCCGGGCAACGCACAAATGAGGACCACGGCCAGCACCATCAACACCACAAACGGCATCACGCCCCACACGATGTCGCGCAACGCAATGTCGGGCGCCGTATTCTTGATGACGAAGATGTTGAGTCCTACGGGCGGATGAATCAACCCCAATTCCATGACGATCGTCATCACCACGCCGAACCACACCAGGTCGAAGCCGGCGGCCCGCAGCGGCGGCAGAATGATCGGCGCGGTCATCAGGATGATGCTTACCGGCGGCAGGAAGAAGCCGAGCACGACCACCATCAGCAGAATGGCCGTGAGCAGCACCCAGCGCGACAAATGCAGCCCCACGATCCATTGCGCCGCCGACTGGCTGATGTGCAGATAGCTCATTACGTACGAATAAAGCAGCGACATGCCGATGATGAACATGAGCATGGTCGACTCGCGCAACGTGCCGGTCAGAATCGGCGCAAGCTGACGCGGGTTCCACATCCGATAAATCACGGCGATGAGCCCGATCGCGAGCAGGCCGCCGAGGCCAGCCGTCTCCGACGGCGTGGCATAGCCGCCGTAGAGCGCCGCCATCACGCCGATGAGCAGCGTCACGAACGGCAGCACGCGCGGCAACAGCGCCAGCTTCTCGCGCATCGTGGCCGGCGGCTCGCTCGGGAACGGCGACGGCGTGCCGTCGCGGGCGAGGGCCACTTGCGCGCGCGCATACTCGTGTCGGTAGCGCCACGCCGCGTAGCAAGAGAAAAGCCCCACCAGCAGCAGCGCGGGCACGATTCCGGCGAGGAACAGCCGCCCGAGCGACTGCTCTGCGGCCACCGCGTAGAGAATCATCGTGATCGACGGCGGAAGCAGAATGCCCAGCGTTCCGCCCGCCGCGATGATCCCCGCGGCGAATCCCGGCGAATAGCCGCGCTGGCGCATCTCCGGAATCCCTGCACTGCCGATCGCGGAGCACGTCGCCGGGCTCGATCCGGCCATCGCGGCGAACAGCCCGCAGGCGAACACATTGGCGATGCCCAGACCGCCCGGAATCCGGCGCATCCACGCGTGCAATGCCAGATAGAGGTCCTGGCCCGCGCGTGACTTGCCGATGGCGGCCCCCTTCAGAATGAACAGCGGAATCGAAAGCAGCGTAATGCTCGCCATCTCCTCATAGACGTTCTGCGTGATCGTATCGAGCGACGAGACCGGCATGAAGCCGAGCATGAACGCCACCGCCACGGCCCCCAGGGCAAATGCGATGGGCATGCCCGAGAACATGGCGACGAGCGTCGCGCCACCATAGAGCAATCCGATACCGAGTTCGCTCATGCATGCCCTCCCGTACGATCCGATCCGAGCGGTGCGTCATGGCCCGCAGGTTTTCCCATTTCGCCGGCGCCAATCGCCACTTGCAACAGCAATTGCACCGTGAGCAACGTCATGCCGAAGGCCATCAGGCCATACGGAATCGACAGGGGCGGCCCCCACGTCGAACTGCTCGTCTGGCCATCGACATAGGCTTCCCAGAACAGCGTCCACGACTTCCATGCGAAAAAGCCGCAGAAAGCGAACGAGACCATGTCCACGCACCAGCGCCGCACCCGGTTCACGCGCGGCGAGAGCAAGGTCGTGATCGCTTCGATGCCGATGTGCCCACGCAAATGCTGCACATGCGCGGCTGAGACGAAGGTCGCGCCGACCAGCAGGAACACAGCGGCTTCGTCCTGCCAGTCGGTGGCGAGCTTGAGCACGTGCCGCGCGAACACGCTGTAACTGAGCACGAGCGCGGCCCCGACCAGCGCCAACATGCACACGACCATGAGCAGACGACTCACGCCCTGTAACAGGGCGTCGAGCCGCCGCAGCAGGCGAGTGCGTGCCGCCGCCGGTTCCGCGCTCACGGCGGCCCCACTCATGCAGGCACCTGCTGGGCGAGCGCGAGCAGTTTCGCGCAGGTGTCGGATCGGCCCGCGTAGTCCTTCCACGCGGTGCGTCGTGCGATGTCGCGCCACTTCATCACCGTTGCCTCGTCGAGGTCGTAGACCTTCGCGCCGGCCTTGGTATAGACGCTGGCGATCTGCGCATCGTCGGCCTTGGCGGCTTCGGTGCCGAACGACTCAAGTTCCGCCCCCACTTGCAGGATCGCCTGCTGTTGGTCCTTGGGCAGCTTGTCGAAGACCTGCTTCGACATCAACAGCGGTTCGAGCATGAACCAATACGACTTGTTGCGCCCGGTGGTCAGATGCTTCGATACCTCTTCGAGACGGAACGACATCAGGCTCGTCGACGAAGTCATCGCCGCGTCCATCGCGCCCGTCTGCATGGCGGCGTAGAGTTCGTTCGACGGCAGCGAAATGACGGCCGCGCCGGCCTCTTTGAGCATCATGTCCATCTCGCGGCTGCCGCCGCGCACCTTGAGCCCCTTGGCGTCGTCAGGCGAAACGAGCGGCTTGGCGCGGCTCGCAACGCCGCCTGCCTGCCAGACCCAGCTCACGATCACGACGTTCTTCTCCGCCAGCACATCGGTGAGCACCTTGCCGATCTCGCCGTGGCGCCACGCAGCGCCCTGCGCATAGGACGTCACCAGCCCCGGCATCAGCCCGATGTTGAGTTCGCGGACTTCGCCCCCGGCATAGGGCAGCGGATAGAGCGAAAGATCAAGGGCTCCGCGACGCAGCGCCGAGAACTGCGCATTAGTCTTCATGAGCGAACTGCCCGGATAGACCTGAAACTTCAGCGCGCCGTGGGTGCGCTTCTCGACTTCCTGCGCGAACTTGCGGCAGAGCCGATCGCGGAAGTCGCCTTCGGTGAGCGTGCCGCCGGGGAATTGATGGGAAATCTTGAGCGGGCCGGACTGCGCGAATGCGTTGCCCCATGGGCTGGCCAAGCCGCCGGTGGCGAGTGCCGATGCGGCACCGAGCATGAGTTGCCGCCGCAGCGGGGAATGATTTGTCTCCATGGCGTCTCCTGTCACTTCTGTCAGTGGTGAACCAGCGAAGCCCGGTGCCTGACATCGCCCGCTGCGGGTTTTGCTTCCCGCCGCGGGTGCACCACCGGTTCGCCGGCACTGCATGTACGGATGACTGCTTTGATTTTTGGTATTTCGAGTGCGCGAGTTGCCGCTCTCGGGATGAAATCGTATAGTCAATCCAGCATGGTGTATACAAATTGACCATCAAAATAATACATTTTCGGCGTATACCCCGATCTTCAAGGCGGGCTTCAAGCGTTACTTTGACAACCATGAATCCGATTGAGCCCCGTGCGACGGGACCGAAACACAACCCAGCGAGAGCGTCATGACCGTAAAACCGAAGCGATCGGAAGCGCTACGCCAGGCGATCGAGGAGAAGATTGCCGTGGGCGAGTACCCGCCCGGCATGCGTCTCGACGAAGTTGAACTGGCGAGCGCGTTCGGCGTGTCGCGCACGCCCCTGCGCGAGGCATTGATTCAATTGGCGTCGTCGGGGGTCATCGAGATTCGTCCTCGCCGGGGCGCCGTGGTCGCGCAGATCGACCCGCAGCGCTTATGCGAGATGTTCGAAGTGATGGCGGAACTCGAATCGATGTGCGGGCGCCTCGCCGCGCGCCGCATCACCGAAGAGGAACTGGCCGAATTGCGCGAGACGCACGAGGCCAGCCGGGCGGCGGCCGAGGCGCGGGACATCGACACTTATTACGAAGTCAACGCGCATTTCCACGCGTTGATTTATCAGGCCAGTCACAACACCTATCTTCAGGAAACGGCGTTGCAGCTGCACCGACGACTGCGCGTGTACCGCCGCTTGCAACTGCGCGTACGCGACCGGCCGAACCAATCGTTCTCCGAACATGACGCCGTCTTCCGCGCCATTGAAGCGGGCGATGCCGACGCGGCATCGGAACGGCTTCGCGGCCACGTCACCGTGCAGGGAGAGCGCTTCGCTGATCTGATGGCCTCATTGCGCGCGCTCGAGCGCAAGGCGAGCTGAAGCTTGCCCCAAAAGCCAACGGGCCGCCGGAGGAAACATCTCCGGCGGCCCGTTGGCTGAATCTCTGTGGCGCAGCGCCTGCCGACGCCTTAGGCGCGAGACCGCGCTGGCCGGCGGCGATACGCCCACACGAGCATGATGATGCCCGCGACGATCATCGGCATCGACAGCCATTGGCCCATCGACAGCCCGAACGAGAGCAAGCCGAGGAACGCATCGGGCTCACGCGTGAATTCCGCGAGAAAGCGGAAGACGCCGTAGCCCACCAGGAACATGGCGGACACCGCGCCCACTGGCCGCGCGCGTCGCGCGAAGAACCACAACAGCAGGAACAGCGCCACGCCTTCGAGCGCGAATTCGAACAACTGCGACGGATAGCGGGGCAGCCCGTGGAATTGCGCGAACACCGCCGCCATCGCCTGATCGGCCATCGCCTGCGGATGCGCCATCGCCCACTGAACGTCTTCGCCCGCCGATTGCGGGAACAACATTGCGAAGCGCGAATCGGGTGACGTCACGCGTCCCCACAATTCCCCGTTGATGAAGTTGCCCAGACGACCTGCAGCGAGCCCCAGCGGGATCATCGGTGCGATGAGATCGGTGCCTTCAAGCAGCGAATGGCCACGACGGCGAGTGAACAGCCACATCGCGACGAGCACGCCAAGGAAGCCGCCGTGGAACGACATGCCGCCTTCCCACACCTTGAAGATGTCGATCGGATTCGCCAGATAAAACGCCGGCTTATAGAAGAGCACGTAGCCGAGACGTCCGCCAAGAATCACCCCGAGCACGCCATAGAACAGCATGTCGTCGAGATCCTGCACCTTCCAGCCTTGCGCGGCGATGGACGGCTGGCGCACGCGCACGCGCCCCACGACCAGGAACAGAATGAAGCCGACCAGGTACATCAGGCCGTACCAGCGGATGGCGAGCGGGCCGAGATGAATCGCGACCGGGTCGAATTGAGGATGAATCAGCATGGATCAGAAGAATCGATTCGTGAACAAAAGTTCCGTCGGAGGGCGGATGCGCTATCAAGGCAACCCATTGCTGCCGTCGAGTGGCACGCCAGCGACAGCTCGCCTGGGCAACTGAACCGGCAGGCGTTGGGATGGGCAGCACAATACCACGAGTGCCCCCTATCGCGGCGGCCTGGCGGGCACCGCCAATCACAGCGACCTTCAGTTCGTCAGCGTTGCCCCCGGTGGGGTATGGGCCACCGCGCGCGCCGTTTCGAGAAATCCTTCGAGGACCGGGGTGACTTCGGCCGTTCGCCAGAGCAGGCCCGTCTCGATGAGGGTGCTCGTCTCGCGCAGCGCGCGATAGGTCACGCCGGTGCGGCGCAGATGGCACAGCGATTGCGGCACCAGGGCCACGCCCATGCCCGCCGACACCAGGCTCACGATGGTCTGCATTTGAATGGCCTCCTGCCCCACGCGCGGCGTGAGGCCAAGTGCGGCGTAGCAGCCCATGATGATGTCGTAGAACGCCGGCGCCACGCGCCGTGGGAAGATGACGAGCGGTTCGTCGGCAAAGTCGGCCAGACTGACCGGGGCGCCCGGCTGGGCGTCGGCAGCGGTGTCGTCGCCGGCAGCCATGCCCCGCCCGGCCGGCAACGCCAGCATCAGCGGTTCGCGCACGATCGGCAGATAGGACAGTTCGTTGGCGTAACGAGCAGGCACCGGCGGGATGAAGAGGCCGGCGTCGATGCGTCCATCCATGAGCGCCTCGACTTGCACGTCGCTCGTCGCTTCGAGCAGTTGCAGACGCACGCGCGGATAGCGCTCGCCGAACTCGCGCAGCAGCGGCGGCAGAATGCCATAGTCCGCCGTGGAGACGAAGCCTAGCGAGAGCGTGCCGACCTCCCCATGCGCCAGCCCCTGTGCGAACGCGGGCAGCGCGTCGGCGTCCGCCAGAATGCGCCGTACCTCGGGCAGTAGTTGCCGGCCCACGGCCGTCAGCTCCACCGACCGGTTGGTCCGCACGAAAAGCGGGGCCCCCAACGACGCCTCCAGCGCCCGGATCTGCTGCGAGAGCGGGGGCTGGGTCATCGACAGACGCTGGGCCGCACGGCCGAAATGCCGCTCTTCGGCCACCGCGACGAAGTACCTAAGTTGACGTAGATCCATGATATGTTTTTCGACTCAATCCGAGTCAAATAATATATTTGACAAGCATTCAAGGAAAGACGAATCTTGACGTCCGGCCGACGCTGACGTGCCGCGCGGCCATGGCAGCTTTGCCCAGCCACGCGCAAGTCCAGACCGAATCCAGAGCGAATTCAGACCGAATGTCGCCTGGCGGCCCCGTATTCGTTCATCCCACAAGCACAGCGTTCCAGAGACGACCATGCCTCAATACCGTTCCCGCACCTCGACCCACGGCCGCAACATGGCCGGCGCCCGCGCCCTGTGGCGCGCCACCGGCATGAAAGACGACGACTTCGGCAAGCCGATCATCGCCGTGGTCAACTCCTTCACGCAATTCGTGCCGGGTCACGTGCACCTGCGCGATCTGGGCGCTGTGGTCGCCAAGGAGATCGAAGCGGCCGGCGGTGTAGCCAAGGAATTCAATACCATCGCCGTGGACGACGGCATCGCCATGGGTCACGGCGGCATGCTGTACTCGCTGCCGTCGCGCGAGCTGATCGCCGACTCGGTGGAATACATGGTCAACGCGCACTGCGCCGATGCCATGGTCTGCATCTCGAACTGCGACAAGATCACCCCGGGCATGCTCATGGCCGCCATGCGCCTGAACATTCCGGTCGTGTTCGTCTCGGGCGGCCCGATGGAAGCGGGCAAGGTCAAGAATGGCGACGGCCAGGTCATCGCCAAGATCGACCTGATCGACGCCATGATCAAGGCAGCCGACCCGAAAGTGAGCGACGCCGAAGTCGCGGAAATCGAGCGCAGCGCCTGCCCGACGTGCGGTTCGTGCTCGGGCATGTTCACCGCCAACTCGATGAACTGCCTGACCGAAGCCATTGGTCTCGCGTTGCCGGGCAACGGCACCATCGTCGCCACGCACGCCTGGCGCCGCGGGCTGTTCGAACAGGCCGGCCGTCTCGTGGTCGACCTGTGCCGTCGCTATTACCAGGAAGACGACGCCTCGGTGCTGCCGCGCAACATCGCGACCAAGGCAGCGTTCGAGAACGCCATGGCGCTCGACGTGGCCATGGGCGGCTCGACCAACACGGTGCTGCACCTGCTCGCCGCCGCGCAGGAAGCCGGCGTCGACTTCAAGATGGCCGACATCGACCGCATCTCGCGCAAGGTTCCCTGCCTGTGCAAGGCGGCCCCGGCGACCGACAAGTACCACATCGAAGACGTGCACCGTGCGGGCGGCATCATCGGCATTCTGGGTGAACTCGCGCGCGGCGGGCTGCTCGATACGTCTTGCGGCAACGTACACAGCGGCACCCTCGGCAACGCCATCGCGCAGTGGGATGTGGCCGCCGACGCGGGCGACAAGGCGCACACGTTCTACAGCGCCGCCCCTGGCGGTGTGCCCACGACCATCGCCTTCAGCCAGTCGTCAATCTATCCGTCGCTCGATCTGAACCGGGAAACCGGATGTATCCGCGACAAGGAACACGCCTATACGAAGGACGGCGGCCTGGCCGTGCTGTACGGCAACCTCGCCGAGAAGGGCTGTATCGTGAAGACGGCCGGCGTCGACGAATCGCAGTGGGTGTTCACGGGCCGTGCGCGCGTGTACGAAAGCCAGGACGATGCCGTCGACGGCATCCTGGGCGATCAGGTCCAGCCGGGTGATGTGGTCGTGATCCGCTACGAAGGCCCGAAGGGCGGCCCGGGCATGCAGGAAATGCTGTACCCGACCTCGTACCTGAAATCAAAGGGGCTGGGCAAGACGTGCGCCCTGTTCACGGATGGCCGGTTCTCGGGCGGTTCGTCGGGTCTGGTGATCGGCCACGCCTCGCCGGAAGCGGCCGAAGGCGGCATCATCGGTCTGGTGGAAGACGGTGACGTGATCGAAATCGACATCACCCAGCGCAAGATGCATCTGGCCGTGTCCGACGACGAACTGGCGCGCCGCCGCGCCGCCATGCAAGCCCGTGGCGACCAGGCATGGCAGCCGGCGAATCGCGAGCGTGTGGTGTCGCAAGCACTGCAAGCGTACGCCGCGCTGGCCACCTCAGCCGACCGCGGCGCGGTGCGCGACCTGTCGCAACTGAAGCTGGGCAAGCGCGGATAACGCAAAGAATGCGCAACGAAAGCGCCGATTGAAGTGGTCGGTGCGATCGATGCGATCGGCGTGAATCACGGGAGCCGTCGCGTGCGGCGGCTCCCGCGCAGAACTTGACGTAAAGTGACGCAGTAGTGAAGCAGCAATGCCCTTGAGCGGCGCACCCGGACGACGGGCGTACCGCCAGCATGACAGCGTGATACAACAACGCTTGTGCGCGACGCTGCGGTAGCCTGTGGCGTGGTGCATCCCCACCGGAGACCGTCATGGCATTCAACCGTCGTTCGCGAAACGTCACGCAAGGCGTGGCCCGTTCGCCCAACCGCTCGATGTACTATGCGCTGGGCTACAAGGAAGAAGACTTCGACAATCCGATGATCGGCGTGGCCAACGGCCATTCGACGATCACCCCGTGCAACGCGGGGCTGCAGCGGCTGGCTGACGCCGCCGTCGATGCCATCAAGACCCATCAGGCCAATCCGCAGACGTTCGGCACTCCCACTATTTCCGACGGCATGTCGATGGGCACGGAGGGCATGAAGTACTCGCTCGTCTCGCGCGAAGTCATTGCCGACTGCATCGAGACCGCCGTGCAGGGGCAGTGGATGGACGGCGTGGTCGTGATCGGCGGCTGCGACAAGAACATGCCGGGCGGCATGATCGCGCTGGCGCGCATCAACGTGCCGGGCATCTATGTCTACGGCGGCACCATCAAGCCGGGCAACTGGAAGGGCAAGGATCTCACCATCGTCTCGTCGTTCGAGGCCGTGGGCGAATTCACCGCCGGGCGCATGACCGAGGCCGATTTCAAGGGCATCGAGAAGAATGCGTGTCCGTCGACCGGGTCGTGCGGGGGCATGTACACGGCCAACACGATGAGTTCGTCGTTCGAGGCGCTGGGCATGTCGTTGCTGTATTCGTCGACGATGGCCAACCCCGATCAGGAAAAGGTCGACTCGGCGGCCGAATCGGCGCGCGTGCTGATCGAAGCGGTCAAGAAAGATCTCAAGCCACGCGACATCATCACGCGCAAGTCCATCGAAAATGCAGTGGCGCTCATCATGGCCACGGGCGGTTCCACCAACGCAGTGCTGCACTATCTCGCTATCGCGCACGCTGCCGACATCGACTGGAGCATCGACGACTTCGAGCGCATTCGCGAGCGCGTGCCGGTCCTGTGCGACCTGAAGCCGTCGGGCAAGTACGTGGCGACCGACTTGCACAAGGCCGGTGGCATTCCGCAAGTGCTCAAGATCCTGCTCGACGCCGGCCTGCTGCACGGCGATTGCATGACGATCACCGGCCGGACCCTCGCGGAAGAACTCAAGGACGTGCCGTCGGTGCCGCGTGCCGACCAGCATGTGATCTTCCCCATCGACAAGGCACTCTACAAGGAAGGGCATCTCGCGATCCTCAAGGGCAATCTGGCGGAAGATGGCGCCGTCGCGAAGATCACGGGCCTGAAGAATCCGGTCATCACCGGCCCGGCGCGCGTGTTCGACGACGAGCAAAGTGCGATGGACGCGATCCTCGCCGACAAGATCCAGGCAGGCGACGTGCTCGTGCTTCGCTACCTCGGTCCGAAGGGTGGGCCGGGTATGCCGGAAATGCTGGCCCCCACGTCGGCAATCATCGGCAAGGGACTCGGCGAGACGGTCGGCTTCATTACCGATGGCCGATTCTCGGGCGGTACGTGGGGCATGGTCGTCGGGCACGTGGCGCCCGAAGCGTTCGTGGGCGGCACGATTGCCCTCGTGCACGAAGGCGACTCGATCACCATCGACGCGCACAAGCTGCTGCTGCAACTGAATGTGCCGGACGATGAACTGGCAAGGCGTCGCGCCGCGTGGAAGGCGCCCGCGCCTCGTTATACCCGGGGCGTCATGGCAAAGTATGCCGCACTGGCACAACCGGCCAACAAGGGGGCGGTCACGGGCTGACCTTGACGTTGGAACGCACGAACGGCACCGCTTGCCTCCCTGGCCACGGTGCCGTTTTTTCATGCACCTTTGTGCCGAGTCGCGCATTGTGCGCGCCGCCTTATAATGGCGCATCGATGCGCCTGCCCAACGTCGTAACCCATGGACGTCCAACTCACGCAGCCCCGCATCGGGATCTGTGAACGATCGGGGAGTATCGAATGAAGGCAAGCAACGGCAAGTCTGCCGGGGCGATGGTCGGTGCGTGGCTGTTGATCGCGGCGGGCGCTGCTCTCGCGCAGACAACCCCGCCGTCGCCGTCGGCCACGGGGGCGCAATACACGCAAAACGCCCAAGCCATGGAAAAGCTCGCCCGCGAGCGCAATTGCATGACCTGCCACGCCGTCGACCGGACGTTGCTCGCGCCGTCCTACCGGGACATTGCCAAACGTTACGAAGGTCAGCCTGGCGCCGCCGCCGATCTTGCACGAACCATTGCGGACGGCAGTCGCGGTAAATGGGGAAGTATTCCGATGCCCGCCAGCCCACAGCTCGCCCCGGGCGAGGCGAGCCGTCTGGCACGCTGGATTCTTGGCCTCGGACATTGAGGCGTCGGGCACTGAGGCCTCGGATGCACGGCCGTAAGCGTTGCTGCGCGTTACAGCAAGGCCCGTCGGCAACCACCGCCCCTCGAGCGCTACGAACGAACCTGCTTCGCGACCTCTTCGATCACCGCCTGCCGGATTCGGTCCGGCAATTGCGCTTGCAAAGCGTCGGCGACCTGCTTGCCGATCAGTTGCACCAGCCAGGACGTCTGATCGATCAGTGCGTCGTGACAGCGGCGCTCCACCATCGTCGTGATTTCATCGGCCAGTTGCAGCGTGAGCCGGGCACTCACACGCTCGGCAAACACCGCGACATCGGCCGGCACACCCAGCTCGGCTGCCGGCGCGGCCGGGTCAGCATCCGGCACCGGCGTTGCCTCCCCGGGGGCGAGCACTTCGGTCAGCGTGGGAATGCCGGGGTCCGTGCGCTCGGGCTCATTCGTCACGATCCGCCTCTCTGGTCGTAATTGTTGAGGGTGTAGCCGCGATCGCGGTAGAAACGATAGCGTTCGCGCGCACCGGACAATTCGTCCGGCGTGTCGCCCACGATCTCGACCACGCGTTCGAAGCGTGCGAAGTGCGTCGGCACGCTGCCCGCCAGATTCAGCAGCACCTGATGATGCTGCACCTCTTCATCGAGGGCGGCCAGCACGACGGGTGTCTGCGGGGCAAGCGGGTCCTGGGTGAAGCAATGCGGCACGAATTCGAGCGGCGAGAACGTCCACAGCGTCTGGTCGAACGCGCGCAGCACGTCGGGCTCACCGACGACCACGAGCGTTTGTCCGGCGCCGTAGACCTTGCGCGCGAACCGGCACGCGTAATCGAGCCGGTTCGCCACGTGCGTGTGGAAGTCGACGCGCGTCACCGGGCTTCGCGATCGATCAGGAATTGCGTAAGCAACGGCACCGGACGCCCCGTCGCCCCCTTGGCCGCCCCGCTCTTCCATGCCGTGCCGGCGATGTCGAGGTGGGCCCATTCATACTTCTCGGTAAAGCGCGACAGGAAGCAGGCTGCCGTCACGCTGCCGGCCGGGCGCCCGCCGATGTTCGCCATGTCGGCGAAGTTCGACTTGAGCTGCTCCTGATACTCCTCCTCGACCGGCAAACGCCAAGCCGTGTCGCCCGCCGTGCGACCTGCCGCGAGCAGTTCGTCGGCGAGCGCGTCGCTCTTCGAGAAGAGACCCGTGTTCACGTGACCAAGCGCGATGATGCAGGCGCCCGTGAGCGTGGCGACGTCGATCACGGCGGCCGGCTTGAAACGCTCGGCATAGGTGAGCGCGTCGCACAGGATCAGGCGGCCTTCGGCATCGGTGTTGAGCACTTCGATCGTCTGGCCGGACATGCTGGTCACCACGTCGCCCGGCTTCGTCGCACGCCCGCCCGGCATGTTCTCCGTGGCCGGCACGATGGCGATGACGTTGAGCTTGAGGCCCATCTCGGCGACGGCACGCATCGTTCCGAGCACAGAGGCCGCGCCGCACATGTCGTACTTCATCTCGTCCATGCCTTCACCGGGCTTGATCGAGATGCCGCCCGAGTCGAACGTCACGCCCTTGCCGACCAGCACGATCGGGGCCTGCTTGGCGGCGCCACCTTCGTACTTGAGCACGATGAACTGCGGCGGCTGCACCGACCCCCGGGCGACCGACAGGAACGAGCCCATCTTGAGCGCTTCGATCTGCTTCGGCCCGAGGATGTCGGCCTTGAGCTTGAACTCGCGCGCGAGCTTGCGGGCCGTATCGGCCAGATAGGTCGGCGTGCAGACGTTGCCCGGCAGGTTGCCCAGGTCCTTGGTGAGCGCCATGCCGTTGGCGATCGCCTCGCCGTGCCTGGCCGCGACCTTGGCCGCTTTCAGGTCCTCGGGCGCCACCGCGAAGAGCACCTTGCGCAGCGCAGTGTTGGCCGGCTCGGCCTTGCTCTTCATCTGTGTGAAACGGTAGGTCGCCTCGCGCAGGGCGAGGATCGAGGCGCACACGGCCCAGGCGGTGTCCCGCTTGGCCACCGCGGCTTGCGGCAGTGTCCAGATGGCATCGGACGCACGCGACGCCAGCACCGCGCGCGCGGCGGCGCGCGCGGCTTCGTTGAAGCCCTTGGGCGAGAACTGGTCTTCGCGGCCCAGACCGACGAACAGCACACGTGCCTGGCTCCATCCGGCGACCTCATGCAGCATCAGCGTGCTGCCGAGCTTGCCATCGAGTTCTCCACGCTTGACCATGCGGGCGAGCAGGCCCTTGCTGACGACGTCCAGCGCCTTGGCGAGCCCCGCGAGCGGCTGGTGCTCGAACACACCGACCACCAGACACTCCGTCTTGGCGTTGGCAAGGCCGGCCTGACCGGCCTTGGTCGAATCGAAGGCTTTTGTGCTAAAGTCCATCGCGCTTTCCTCGGGTAAAATTCGTACGATCCGCAATTATCCGCTTTTTTCCCCGCTCGCCCAACCGCGAGAGCACCCCAATCGCCATCACATGATTTTTCAGCGTTCCCTGCAGCGCGAGCTGAACTACACCGCCGGGGCCGTCTTCATGGTGCTGATCACCGTCATGCTCACCACGATGATGATCCGCATCCTGGGCTTCGCCGCGTCCGGGAAAGCCGACCCGCGCGACGTCCTCGTGCTCATCGGCCTGGCCGTGATCGGCTACCTGGCCATCATTCTGATCGTGACGCTGTTCGTCTCGATTCTGTTCGTGCTCACCCGCTGGTACCGCGACTCGGAAATGGTCGTGTGGTTCGCCTCGGGCCTGTCGATCACCCACTTCGTCAAGCCGGTGCTGCGCTTTGCCACGCCCTATCTGGCCGTGATCACATTCTGCGCACTCGTGGCCTGGCCGTGGGCGAACCAGCAGATCTCCGCGCTCGAAGCCCGCTTCGCCCAACGCGACGACGTCTCGATGATCGCGCCGGGCCAGTTCCGCGAAAGCGCCGCGAGCCACCGGGTGTTCTTTGTCGAGACCGTTTCGCCGGACGCGACCAAGGTGCACAACGTTTTCGTCTCCGGCACCGAGAACGGCAAGGTCAGCGTAGTCGTCTCGAAAGAGGGGCATATCGAAACGGCCAAGGACGGCAATCGCTACATCGTGCTGGAAAAGGGCCGTCGCTACGATGGCGTGCCCGGCCAGCCCGATTACCGTGTGATGGAGTTCGAGCGCTATGGCGTGAAGATCGACAACCCGGCAGCCGCGCCAACAGACAACACCCCGACCAAGGGGGTACCGACCCTGCGCCTGTTCCGTGAAATCCAGAACCCGATCTTCCGCGGCGAGATCGTCTGGCGTATCGGCCTGCCGCTGCTCGCGCTCGCGCTGGTGTTGCTCGCCGTGCCGCTGGCCTATCAAAACCCGCGCCACGGCCGCACCGTCAACCTGATCATGGCCGTGCTCATTTACCTCGCGTACACCAACCTGCTGAGCCTCTCGCAGGCGTGGGTGGCGCAAGAGCGCATGCCGCTCGCCATCGGCGTGTGGTTGTTGCACGCGCTCGCCATGGTTGTCATCGTGCTGCTTTACCTGCGCCGCGTGCGCTTCCGTGGGCTGTTCGGACGTCGTCGTCTCAGCCGGTCCGGCGGGATGCCTGCATCGGGAGGGATTCGCTGATGCGCATCTATGAGAAATACTTTGCTCGCCAGATCTATCTGGCGTTCCTGTTCGTGCTGCTCGCGTTCGTCGGTCTGTTCGTCTTCTTCGACCTGGTGAGCGAACTGGGCGACGTCGGCCGTGGGGGATACCGCTTCCAGCATGCCCTCGCCTACGTGCTGCTGTTCGCGCCGCAGCGCATGTACGAAATCATTCCGGTCGCCGCGCTCATTGCCGCCATCTATGTCTGCGCACAACTGGCGGGCAACTCGGAGTTCACGATCTTCCGCGTCTCGGGGCTCTCGACCGGTCAGGCGTTGCGCTCGTTGCTGAAAATCGGTTTCCCGATTGTGCTGATCACCTTCGTCATTGGCGAGTACGTCGCACCGAATGCCGAGCAACTCGCGCAGAAGATTCGTCTCGAAGCGCTGGGCAGTTCGGTCTCGGCAGGGTTTCGCTCGGGTGTCTGGGTCAAGGACACCGTCGATCAGGACGGCTCGCGCGTCACCCGCTTCATCAACGTCGGCACGCTCAATCCCGACAACACCATTGCCAACGTTCGCATTTACGAATTCGACGACAAGTTGCGTCTCGACAGCGTGCGACTGGCCAAGCTGGGGCAGTTCGAAGCGCCAAACTTCTGGAAGCTGACAGACGTGTCCGAAACGGTCTTCAGCGCAACGGACGATACCTCGGCCGGCACCGATCCGCTGCGCGCCCTGGTGCAGAGCAAACAGGTGCATATCGCCACGGTGCAGATGCGCTCGGAACTCACACCGCAGATCCTGCCCGTGCTGATGGTCTCGCCCGACAACATGGCCATCGGCAGCCTCTATAGCTACATCGGCCACTTGAAGGAAAACCAGCAGAACACCGACCGCTACAGCCTCGCGCTCTGGCAGAAGCTGCTGTATCCGTTCGCCGTCTTCGTGATGATGGCGCTGGCGCTGCCATTCGCCTATTTGCACGCGCGCGCCGGGGCCATCGGCCTGAAGGTGTTCGGCGGGATCATGCTCGGCATGAGCTTCCAGTTGATCAACAACCTGTTCTCACACCTGGGCTTGCTCAACACCTGGCCGGCGTGGTTCACCGCCGCGTTACCGTCGTTACTCTATCTGGTGCTCGCCATCGCGGCGTTGCGCTGGGTCGATAAACACTGAGCCGCCGATCATGTCCAGCAAACCCGGCATCGTCCTGTTCGCCCACGGATCCCGCGACCCGCGCTGGGCCGAACCGTTCGAGCGTCTGCGCGACAAGCTGAGCGCCCGGCGTCCCGACGCCGACGTTCAGCTAGCCTTTCTGGAACTGATGACACCGAACCTCGGCGACGCCGTGGCGACCATGACCTCGAGGGGAACGTTCGATATCACGTTGGTGCCGGTCTTTTTGGGCCAGGGTGGCCATGTGAGGCGTGATCTTCCGGCGCTCGCCGACGCTTGCCGCGCCGCCCATCCCCAGCTCGACTTGCGCGTGAGCGCCGCCATCGGCGAGGACGACACAGTGCTCGACGCCCTCGCCGACTATTGCGGCAGGATGATGGACGGCGGCTGAGGGAAATCGCCTCATCTCGGCAGGGCATCGCCAGAATGAGAAAACGGCGTCACAGGGTGAACTGTGACGCCGTTTTGCGTAAACCTTTACCGGCACCAATGACGCTGCCTGACGCTCGCCGTCAGGCCGCCATCGCCGCCTGCGTCGCCCACTCGTGCAACGACGCGGCATCCGCATGTGCGAACGCCTCGCCGATGAGCAGGACACTCGGCTGCGACGCGTCGAACCACGACGCCGCCAACCCTTGGCGAACATCGTCCAGCGTAAGGCGCACACGTCGCTCGCGCGATGTCGTTGCGGCCTCCACGATCGCCACGGGTGTCGCTGCGGGCTTGCCGGCCGCGATCAATTCCACTGCAATGCGCTGGGCACTGTCTCGTCCCATGTAATAGACGAGCGAATCGGCCGACGCCTGCGCCGCGATCTCGGCCGACTCGGGCGCACGGCTTTGCGTGGCGAAGGCCACACTGCGGGACACGCCGCGCAGCGTCAGCGAACGCCCCAGCGCCGCCGCACTGGCCAGCGCCGCCGTAATGCCAGGCACGACTTCCACTGCAATGCCTGCCGCCTCCAGCGCGCGCAACTCCTCGTCGGCGCGACCGAACAGCATCGGATCGCCGCCCTTCAAGCGCACCACCAGCGCGTGGGTCCGCGCGTGATCAATCAACTGCTTGTTGATGAAGTGCTGCGCACTCGATTGCCTCCCGCAACGCTTCCCGACAGCAATGCGCTTGGCCTGCGGGCACAACGCCAGCATCTCGGGTTCGATCAGCGCGTCGTGCAGCACCACGTCGGCCTGAGCCAACAGTCGTGCGCCGCGCACCGTGATCAGATCGGCCGCGCCGGGGCCCGCCCCAACGAGATAGACCTTGCCCGGCGCCGTACCGGTTTGCGAGGAAGTCACCGTCATGATGTCGCCATGGTTCGTGAGGATTGGCGCCGGCCCCATCCGGGGGACCGTGCGCCGGGTAACGCAATATGCAATACGCAATAATTACGCCGCGAGGCTGCGGATCATGCCCGCTGCCACCGTGTGGTGCGTGGCTTCGTCGATCAACACGAACGCGCCCGTAGCCGGGTTCGCGTCATAGGTGTCGGCGGCCACCGGCTTCTGCAAGCTCAACTGCACACGGCCGATGTCGTTCATGGCGAGGGTCGCCTTGTCCGTGCCGTGCAAGAGCGTGCTGACGTCGAGCACCGTGTCCACGCTGCCGACCTTCACGTACACCGTGCTGGTCGCCTGCTTGAGCAGGTATTTGCGCTGCGGCGCGAGGGCATCCTCATCGAACCAGCACACGT
>NZ_KB290561.1:17634-25900 GCF_000282835.1 Pandoraea sp. B-6
TTTGCGCGACGGCGCCAGCGTGGAGGCGCTCGCCACCAACGTGTCGCCGCGCGACACATCCACGTCTTCCGTCAGACGAATCGTCACGCACTGCCCCGCAAACGCTTCCTCGAGCAAGCCGCGCGGCCCGATGATCTCTGCGACGCTCGCCGTGCGGCCTGCCGGCAACACGCGCAGCGCCTGACCGACACGCACCGAACCCGATTCCACGCGCCCCATGTAGCCGCGGAAGTCGTCGGCATGAGCGCCGTCCTGACGCGCCACCAGTTGCACCGGGAAGCGCAGTTCGCCGCCCGACTGCGCGACCGGCAGCGATTCGAGCATGTCGAGCAACGGTTCGTCCTGATACCACGGCATGCGCTCGCTCGCGTACACGATGTTGTCGCCCTTGAGCGCGGAGACGGGCACGAAGCGCACGTCCGCCAGCCCCAAGCGCTGCGCCAGATCCAGATAGGCGGCGCGAATGGCGTTGAACGCTGTCTCGCTGTAGTCGATCAGGTCCATCTTGTTGATGGCGACAATGACGTGCTGAAGGCCCAGTAGTTTGACGATGGCACTGTGGCGCTTCGTCTGCGCAAGCAACTCCGTGTGGCCGTCGACTTCGGTCACGCGCGTGGCGTCGACCAGAATGATCGCGGCATGCGCCGTCGATGCCCCCGTGACCATGTTGCGCGTGTACTGCTCGTGGCCCGGCGTGTCGGCGATGATGAACTTGCGACGCGCGGTCGTGAAGTAGCGATAGGCGACGTCGATGGTAATGCCCTGCTCGCGCTCGGCTTCAAGGCCGTCGGTGAGCAGCGAGAAGTCGATGTCTTCGCCGGCGGTACGTTTGTGCTTGGCGCGTGCGATGGCGGAGAGCTGGTCGGTCAACACCGACTTGCTGTCGTACAGCAGACGGCCGATCAACGTGCTTTTGCCGTCGTCGACGCTGCCTGCCGTGATGAAACGCAGCACGCCGAGGTCTTCCAGATGCGGGGTGAGGCTCATGATGTCTTGACTCGATTGCGTGGCCCCTGGCGCGGCGACTCTGCGCGCCCGGCGGGCCGATGTGTCTGTACTTAGGGCGGATGGCGGCGGTTCGGCGCCTTAGAAATAGCCCTGCTTTTTGCGCTGTTCCATCGCGGCTTCCGATGCCTGATCGTCCATGCGGGTGGCGCCGCGCTCGGTGATGTCGGTCACGGCCGTCTCGGCAATGATCTCCACCGGGCTGGCGGCAACGCTGGCAACCGGGCACGTGCAACTGATGTCTCCGACGGTACGGAAGCGCACCGACGCCAGTTCGCTCGACTCGTCGTCCTGCTTCGGCGTGAGCGGCGTGACCGGCACGAGCAACCCGTTGCGACGCACGATTTCGCGCTCATGCGCGTAGTAGATCGACGGCAGGTCGAGGTTCTCGCGGGCGATGTATTGCCACACGTCCAGTTCGGTCCAATTCGAGATCGGGAACACGCGCAGGTGCTCGCCTTTGTGCAGACGCGCATTGAACAGGTGCCACAGTTCCGGACGCTGCGCCTTCGGATCCCACTGACCGAATTCGTCGCGGAACGAGAAGATGCGCTCTTTTGCGCGAGCCTTCTCTTCGTCGCGGCGCGCACCGCCGATCATGGCGTCGTAGCCGTGTTCGGCAATGGTTTCGAGCAGCGTCACGGCCTGCGCCGCGTTGCGCGAATCGTTCTCGCGACGCAGGCGGACCGTGCCGCGCTCGATCGAATCTTCCACATGACCTACGACCAGTTCGGCACCGAGCGCCTTTGCGTGACGATCGCGGAACTCGATCACTTCCGGATAGTTGTGACCGGTGTCGATATGGACGAGCGGGAACGGCAGTACCGTCTTGCGGTTCGGGCCAAGACCAAAGGCCTTGAGCGCCAGGTGCAGCACCACGACCGAATCCTTGCCGCCCGAGAACAGCAGTGCGGGTTTGCGGCACTCCGCCACGACCTCGCGCAGGATGTACATCGATTCGGCTTCGAGCCAGTCCAGATGATCCATACGCGAGCCGTTGGCTTGCGCGACTTCGTGCATCGCACCCATAGTGTTCCCTTCCTTGATGATTCCGAAATTTCCGTGATTCGATTCGTCACGATGCGTCGCCGCTTGAGCTCGTCACATCGTCATATGTCTTGCGGGTTCGCCTGATCCGCCTGCGCCGTGCCCGATGCCTCAGCTCGACTGCACGGACACCGGGATCTGGCTCAGGTTGCTTGCATGCAATCCGCATTCCTTGCTGTCGCGCGACTCCCACCACCAGCGCCCGGCGCGGCTGTCTTCCCCCGGGCGGATGGCACGCGTACACGGCTCGCAGCCGATGCTCGGGTAGCCGCGCGCATGCAGCGGGTTGACCGGCACGTCACGCGCCGTCAGATAGGCCCACACCTGCGCTTCGGTCCAGTCGAAGATCGGGTTGTACTTGGCGATGCCGCGGGCATCGTCGTGCTCGGCGAACGCCAGTTCCTCGCGCGTGACCGACTGCTCGCGTCGCTGGCCGGTGAGCCAGGCGTCGGCGTCGGCCAACGCGCGGCCCAGCGGCTCGACCTTGCGAATCTGGCAGCATGCCTTGCGCAGGTCCACACTTTCATAGAACGCATTCGCACCGTGCTCGGCCACATACGTCTCGACGGCATCGGCCTGCGGCGCGTACTGCGCGACGTCGTACCCATAGCGCGATTTGATCTGATCGAGCATGCCCAGCGTCTCGGCATGCAAACGCCCGGTATTGAGCGTGAAGACGGTGATCGGCAGTTGCTGGCGCAGAATCACATGCGTAACGAGCATGTCTTCAGCGGCCAGACTGCTGGCAAACTTCACATTGCGATGCGAACCCGCGATGCGGGCGAGGCGCTCGGCCAGCACGGCTTCCATCTCGTCGAGCAGCGCCATGTCCTGATGCTCGGCATCGGCCCCGTTCGACGGTGTAGTCGCTTGCGTGGGTTCCCAGCGGGATTCGTTTCGCATGTCGCGAACTCCTTGTTGTCTGTGTGGGTCAGCCGACCAGCTTCACTGCCGCGAGCGTGAGCGTTGCCGCCAACGCCCCGCGCACCACGCGCTCGGGCAGATGACGGGTGAGCTTTGCACCCAGCCAGATCCCGGGCAGCGAGCCGATTAACAGACTGCCGAGCAGTGCCCAGTGCACCGTCCCGAGCCAAATATGACCCAGCGCCGCAATGGCCGTCAGCGGCACCGCGTACGCGATATCGGTTCCGGCGACTTCGGCCGGTTCCAACTGTGGGTACAGCATCAGAATCAGCGTCGCGCCAACGGCACCGGCGCCAATCGAGGAAATCGTGACGAGCACGCCGATCACGGCGCCCACCAGCACGGTGGCCGCGACTTGCTTGCGGCCCGTCAACTGCCAGTTCGGGTGGGTGCGCAGCGCCGCCAGCAGCTTGGCGCGGAACAGCAGCGAGAGCACCGTGAGCAGCACCGAGGCCGCGATCGTCAGCTTGATGACATGCAGCGCCGCGTCGTCGATGCCGCCCAGGCGCTTCAGGACAACGATCGTCACCAGCGCCGCCGGCAAGGCGCCGAGCGTGAGCCTGCGCACGATGTGCCACTTCACGTGGCCGTGTGAGCGATGCGCGACCGTGCCGAAGCTCTTGGTCACCGCCGCAAACGCCAGATCGGTACCGACCGCGACCGGCGCCGCGTAGCCCAGCAGCAGCGTGAGCAGCGGCGTCATCAGCGAGCCCCCGCCGACGCCGGTCAGACCGACCAGCAGGCCGACGCCAAATCCGGAGAGGGGTTCGAGCCACAGCGACATGTATGACGTTCCTGTTGGTGCTTAATGCCTGGCGGGAATAACGTTATCGAAACAGTGGCACCCACTGTAATGAAAACGCTATATACTTCAAACGAATTAAAAATTGTTTGTATATTTTCGAAAGTTATACAAATGAACCTGCACCAGTTCCGCTTCGTGCGCGAAGCCGTTCGCCAGAATTTCAACCTGACCGCTGCCGCCAAGGCGCTGTTTACCTCCCAGCCGGGGGTTTCGAAGGCCATCATCGAGCTGGAAGAAGAGCTTGGGGTGGACATCTTTGCCCGGCATGGCAAGCGCATCCGCAATCTGACCGAGCCCGGGCGCATCATTTTCGAGTCCGTCGAGCGAATCCTGCTGGAGGTAGAGAGCCTCAAGCGGATCGGCAAGGACTACGCCGCGCAGGATCAGGGCAGTCTGGCGATCGCCACGACGCATACGCAGGCGCGATATTCGCTGCCGCACGCGGTGGCCGAGTTCAAGAAGCGGTATCCGAAGGTGCGGCTCTCGATCTTGCAGGGGAGCCCGACGCAGATCGCAGAAATGGTGCTGCACGACCAGGCGGATCTGGCCATCGCGACCGAAGCGATTGCCGGCTATAAGGATCTGGTGTCGCTGCCTTGCTATCAATGGCAGCACGTGGCCGTGGTGCCGCCGGATCACCCGCTGCTGCAACTCCCGTCCGTCGGCATCGAGGATCTGGCGAAATATCCGCTGATTACTTATGACCCCCAATTCGCCGGCCGCGCCAAGATCGATCAGGCCTTCGCGCTGCGCCATGTCCAACCGGACATCGTGCTCGAGGCGATCGACGCCGATGTCATCAAGACCTATGTCGAATTGGGGCTTGGCGTGGGGATTCTGGCGGGGGTGGCGTTCGATCCCGAGCGCGACCGTAACCTCCGGGCGCTCCAGGTCGGGCACCTCTTCGGCACGAACGTGACGCGCGTCGCCCTCAAACAGGGCGCCTATCTGCGCGGCTACGTGTTCACGATGGTCGAACTGCTCTCGCCGATCCTGACGCGCAAGCTGGTCGAGCAAGCCTTGCGCGGCGAACACGAAAGTTACGAGCTTTAAGCCCTCCAGGGGCGTTGGGGAAACATAGCGCGCCGACGCCCGGTCACCGGGCGTGCCGCCCCTCGCATTCCGGGGTGAGCCTGGCACTATTTTTCTTCGCTGGCCGAACGCAAGCGGTGCGGTATGCTTACGCGATTCGATCAACAGGAGACCCCATGCGCTCACCTCTTCGCGGCATCCGCCTGTCGGGCGTGCTGCTTGCCCTGACCCTTGCCGGTGTTGTGACGGCGGCTCGCGCCGATATCACCGTCGGTATCGATCTGTCGTCGACCGGCCCGGCGGCCGCCATCGGTATCGCCAGCAAGAATGCCATGCAGCTTTGGCCCGACCATATTGGCGGGCAGAAGGCGCACTACCTCTTTCTTGACGACGGCACCGACCCCGGTACGGCCGTGAAGAACGCGCGCAAATTCATCAGTGAGAACAAGGTCGACGTCATCGTTGGCCCGAACATTACGCCGAGCGCACTGGCCATGCTCGACCCGATTTCGGAGGCCGAGACGCCGATGATCACCCTGATCGGTTCGGCCGTCGCCGTGGAGCCGCAGGATGCCAAGCGCCGGTGGGCCTTCAAGATGGCCGCGAACGATTCGGCGATGGCCGACGTGATGACGCGCTACATGGCTAACCACGGGATCAAGACGGTAGGCTTTATCGGCTTTGCCGATGCCTACGGCGAGAGCTGGTGGAAAGAGTTCTCGAAGTTTGCCGAACTTCGCAAGCTCAAGGTCGTGGCCCAGGAGCGTTTCAACCGCACGGACACGAGTGTCACGGGCCAGATCCTGAAGCTGATGGCGGCCAAGCCTGACGCTGTCCTGGTGGCCGGATCGGGCACGCCGGCGGCGTTGCCGCAGCGCACGTTGCAGGAGCGCGGGTATGCCGGGAAGATCTACCAGACGCACGGCATCGCCACGTACGACTTCGTTCGCGTGGGGGGCAAGGACGTGGAAGGCACGCTGTTCCCGACTCAGCCGGGTGTGGTTGCCAAGACGTTGCCGGCCGGGCATCCGGCGCGCACGGCGGCGTTGGCGTTCACCAAGCAGTACGAGGCCAAATATGGCCCCGATACTGTCACGCAGTTCGCCGCCGACGCCTATGGCGTATGGGATCTGCTCAACGACGCCGTACCGCGCGCCGTGAAGGTGGCGGCACCGGGCACGCCGGCATTCCGTGTGGCGCTGCGCGATGCGCTCGAATCCACGCACAATCTCGCCATTCCGAACGGCATCATGAATCTCAGCCCGAAGGACCACGTGGGGCTCGATCAGCGTGCCAGCGTGATGGGGCAGATCAAGAATGGAAAGTTCGTCTACGTCTCGAATTGATCCCGGCATGACGACATACACCATCGCGTTTATCGGGCTGGGCGCCATGGGCGGCCAGATGGTTCGTCATTTGATGGCCGCGGGGCATCGGTTGCGCCTCTACGCGCGCCGGCCTGAGGCTGCGGCCCCGTTCGTCGCGCAGGGCGCAGAAGTGTTCGCAACGCCCGCGCAGGCCGCCGCCGATGCGGACTTCGTCGTGACCAACGTCACGACGACACAGGACGTGGAGGCGGTGCTGCTTGGGGCGGATGGCGTAGTGCATGGGGCGCGGGCGGGCACAATCTGCGTGGATCACAGCACGATTTCGGCGGAGGCGACGCGGCGTATGGCCGCGCGCCTGGCGCTTCACGAGATTGTGCTGGTGGATGCGCCGGTGTCTGGCGGGCCATCTCGCGCGGCCGACGCCTCGCTATCGATCATGGTCGGCGCGTCGAATGACGTCTTCGAGAAGGTCAAGCCCCTGTTGTCCGTGTTGGGCACGACGATCACGCATGTGGGCGACGTGGGGGCGGGTCAGGTGGCGAAGGCGTGCAATCAGATCGTGCAGGTGATCAATATCCAGGGCATTGCGGAGGCGATGCTGTTCGCGGCGCGCAACGGCGTGGATCAGGACAAGGTCATCGAAGCGATTTCGCAGGGGCTGGCGGGCAGTCGAATGCTCGACATGATGGGGCCGAAGATGGCCCATCGCGACTTTGCGGCGGGCATTGAAGCGCGCCTGCACGACAAGGATTTCGCGATGATCCTGGACGCCGTGGCCGACGCAGGGCTCTCGCTGCCGGCGCTGTCACTGGTGAAAGCCCAGCTGACGGCGCTGATGGAGCGCGGCTGGGGGCATGACGACACGTCGTCGCTGCTGCGCGTGCTCGAGAGTCAACAGCAAGTTCATTGAACACCGACGGGGCGGGCTTGTGGCCGCGAAGAATTTCGGTCATAATCTCGCCTTCGTCCGGTGAGCCGTTAGGTTCATTGAACGAGTCACGCTGCGACACCGCTCGGTGAACGCACACCTGCCCAGGTGGTGAAATTGGTAGACGCAGGGGACTCAAAATCCCCCGCCGCAAGGCGTGCCGGTTCGATTCCGGCCCTGGGCACCACAATCCCGGCCAGGGGCACCACGAAATCCCAGTATCCATACGGGTTTCCAGCAACTTAACGCCAGCACTGATGAGGTTTGTGGGGTAATCCTATGGGATATACTCCTCGTGAAGCTGACTCTCGGTGTCCTACGCGTGTCTCTTAAAAATGCCTTCCTCCGTGGTGGTGTCATTTACTACCAGCGAGCAATCCCGAAAGACTTGCAGGGCCGCTACTCCGCCAAGCTGGTGAAGACCAGCCTAGGGACTGGCGATGTCCTGATCGCCAAACGGAAGATCGAACAGATCAACCGCGAACTCGAAGCGGAATGGGCGCTCATGCGCGGACACCCCGAAGCGACCCCGAAGAGCATCCAAGGGCAAGCCATAGAGTTGCTCCGTAAGTGGGGCCTGTCTCCCGATCCAACGCCGGATGATGCCGTCGCCGTAGAATTGTTTCGCGACCATCTCGATGAAAAGCGGGAACGCTACGCAGACGGAGACGAAACGACCTATCGGGATGCCGATGGCAGTGAGTACCTAAACCCGGTCGAAATCAAAGCCGCGCAAATCATTGCGGGCACCGCTAAGCCCGTCCTCACAGATGCTCTTGAGTTGTATCTTCAGGTCCACCCGAAGCGCTCCGACGAGCGTTTTGAGGGACATACGCGGCTCGTGTTCAAGACGCTCACGGATGTCGTCGGAGACAAGCCAATTGCAGACCTGTCACGAAGTGATGCGCATAAGTACGTCGCGGCTGAGATAGACCGTGGGGTGAAGACCGGCACCGTCAATCGCTACATGAATACGATTCGGGCAATCATCGGCACATGGTTGCGCGAGAAGGAATCGGACAAGCCTAACCCGTTCACCCGCATCCCAATCCCGGAGAACGGCGGTGACGCGAAGAAGCGGGAGCCATTTACAGAGGCAGAACTGCGGACGCTCTTCGATGCGTGCGAGACCAAGGACGATGATGTCCGGTGGTTGACTGCCATTCTGGGTGACACCGACGTCCCCCCGTATTCAGT
>NZ_AKXS01000285.1:0-11692 GCF_000282835.1 Pandoraea sp. B-6
GGGCGCTGGCGGCGGGACAGGTGGAAGACACCTTGTACACGCACGACACCGTTTATCGCGTTGCGGGCGCGGACGATCCGGCCTTCTTCCCCGCGTTCGCTGCGTTCCTCGACTGCGGATTCGCCCCACACGACGCGCTCGTGCTCGCGCGCGCATGGCGCACCGACGGCAGCCACGCGCGCGCGGCCGATGCCGACACGCTCGGGGCATGGCCGACGGTGCTCGAAACCTTCCCGGTCGTGCTCGGCCAAGTGCCGTCACCCGGCCGGTTCCCGGCCTGCCCGTCACGCCTCGGTCTGTATCCGGTGCTGCCAGATGCCGGTGCTTGCGAGCGCATGGCCGATCTTCAGGTCGGCACCGTGCAGTTGCGGATCAAGGATCCCGCGGATCCGACGCTGCGCTCTGAGATCGAACGGACGGTGGCGGCCGGGCGGCGCGTGATGCACGACAGTGCCTGGTTCATCAACGACCATTGGCGCGAAGCCGCGCAAGCGGGTGCCTATGGCGTGCACCTCGGACAGGAAGATATGGCGGCGCTTTCCGCCGACGAGGTCGCGGCGCTGTTTGCGACCGGCATGCGCCTGGGCATCAGCACGCACGGCTATTACGAGATGCTGGCGGCGCATCACTTCCGGCCCAGCTATCTGGCCGTGGGGGCCGTGTTTCCGACAACCACCAAAGTGATCGCGACCGCCCCGCAGGGACTCGCGAAGTTGGCGCGGTACGTGAAGCTCATCGCGCCGCACTATCCGCTTGTCGCCATTGGCGGCATCGATGCGGACAATCTCGGGCAAGTGCTCGACACCGGGGTGACCAGCGCGGCCGTGGTGCGAGCCGTCACGCAGGCCGTCGATGTGGCGGCGGCGGTGAAGGGAATGCAGCAGGCGTTCGCGCAACGCGCGTGATGTTTGCCGCGCGCAGCCTGTTATAGCGTGCGCGTCATGAACATGGCGCCGTCGCCGTATCCGGCCAACTTCGCGGCCATCTGCGGCGAGGCATCGCTCGTTGCGGCATAACCGAAGCGCGCCCAGAACCCCTGCGATTGCTGCACCGCCACGAGGGCCGACGCGCGCAATCCTGACGACCGTGCCACCGCCAGAGCCGCCGCGTAGAGTGGGCAAGCCACGCCCGCGCCGCGCGTGCGAGGGAGCAGCGCCATGTCGTGCACGTACCAGCAGTCGGCCGCGTCAGGCAGGGCCTTGAGGATGGTGTCCAGTGGCGGCGGGGCGGCCATGCGCCACGGGTGTGTCAGTAGATAGCCGACCACGGACGTATCCGTTGGGCCTGTTCCCTCCGCAACCCAACACGTTGACGGCGACAGCGCATGACGTGAGGCCAATGTCGCTTCCGACTCACGCATCGGACCGACATACGCTGCTGCCTGTACCGTCAGGACTTGGGGAATATCGCAGGATTGCATCGGACGAATCCGAAATTCGATCGTCTCCGTATCTTGCGGCAGAAGGGGATGGAAAGGCGTTTGGGGGGCGCGGGGCATCGGGGTCAACGATTTATTGCGTGAAACGGCGTATTGTAGCAACGGCGCAACACCCGACACCCCCGAGGTCTCGATAAGTCCTTGCTGGCGTTACGTTTTTTGTTCGTTGTGCCGGTCGGCGCGCGACAAGGCGAATGGACGCCGGCCCTGTAGAATGCCGCGGGGCAGCGCCAATCCTCGATTTCGTCCATCGCCGTTGGGCGGCATCAATCGGCATTCCCCCCTATAATTGGCGTTTTGCGCCGCACTATAAGACCCGAAACGTGCCTATCCCGAATCCGGAAAATTTGCTCGAATTGCGCGACGTCAGCTTTGGTTATGGCGAACGATTGGTGCTTTCCGGGTTGAATATGCGGTTCCCCCGCGGCAAAGTCGTTGGGGTGATGGGGGGGTCCGGCTGCGGCAAGACGACCGTGCTGCGCCTGATCGGCGGGCTCGTCCATGCCAGCCGCGGCACCGTCGAATTCGACGGGACCGATGTCGCATCGCTCGACCACGCTGGCTGGTACCGCTTGCGGCGTCGCATGGGCATGTTGTTCCAGTTCGGTGCGCTCTTTACCGACATGACGGTGTTCGACAACGTGGCGTTTCCGCTGCGCGAACACACCCGGCTCGACGATGCGCTCATTCGCGACCTCGTGCTGATGAAGCTCAACGCCGTGGGCCTGCGCGGCGCACGCGACATGAAGCCGGCCGAGATTTCGGGCGGCATGGCGCGACGTGTGGCACTGGCACGCACGATGGCGCTGGACCCGGACCTCATCATGTACGACGAGCCGTTCACTGGGCTCGACCCGATCTCGTTGGGTATCACCGCGAATCTGATCCGCAAGCTCAACGACGCGCTGGGCGCCACGTCCATTATTGTTTCGCATGATGTGACGGAGACCTTTGCCATCGCCGACTACATCTATTTCATTAGCGAAGGGCGCATCGGTGCCGAGGGGACGCCGGAGGCGCTGCGAGCCTCGAATGACCCGACGGTGCGCCAGTTCATCGATGCGCAACCGGACGGGCCCGTAAAATTTCAGTATCCCGCGCCGTCGCTTGCGGACGATTTTGGGATGGGAGCGCGTGCATGATCACGACCCTCGGTAGTTTTGTTCGCGGTCACGTAGAGCGCCTGGGGTACGGTGCGCGAATGTTTTGGCGCGTGCTCGCGTCGAGCGGGGCGATGCTGCGCCGGCCGCGTCTGGTGACCGACCAGATTCATTTCGTCGGCAACTATTCGTTCGTCATTATTGCGGTCTCGGGCCTGTTCGTCGGCTTCGTGCTGGGCCTGCAAGGCTATTACACGCTTAACCGGTACGGCTCGGAACAGGCGCTGGGTCTGCTTGTGGCGCTGTCACTGGTGCGTGAGTTGGGGCCGGTGGTCACCGCACTGCTGTTCGCGGGACGCGCTGGAACCTCGCTCACCGCCGAAATCGGTTTGATGAAGGCAGGGGAGCAATTGACCGCCATGGAGATGATGGCGATCGATCCGATCGCGCGCGTGGTGGCCCCCCGCTTCTGGGCAGGCGTGATCGCCATGCCGATTCTCGCGGCCATCTTCTCGGCGGTGGGTGTGTTTGGCGGTTACCTGGTCGGCGTGAAGTTGATCGGCGTGGACCCCGGCGCGTTCTGGTCGCAGATGCAAGGCGGCGTAGACGTGTGGTCGGACGTCGCCAACGGCGTCATCAAAAGCGTAGTGTTCGGGATTGCCGTCACCTTTATCGCCCTGTACCAGGGATTCGAGGCGCAGCCGACGCCAGAGGGCGTGTCGCGTGCGACCACCCGTACGGTGGTGCAGGCGTCCCTCGCGGTACTCGGTCTCGACTTCCTGCTCACGGCCCTGATGTTCAGCTAACGGGCCTGCGTGCCCGCCAAGACATAGATAGATTGCGCACACTGACACAATGAAAAAACACCCCCTCGACTTCTGGGTTGGCCTGTTCGTCGTTCTCGGCTTCGCAGCGCTGCTGTTCCTCGCGCTCAAGGTGGGCAACATGAGTTCGCTGTCGTTCTCGAGTTCGTATCCGGTGACGGTGCGCTTCGACAACATCGGCGGCCTCAAGCCGCGGGCGCCTGTCAAGAGCGCGGGCGTCGTGGTCGGACGCGTGGCGTCGATCAACTTCGACGACAAGCGGTACGTGGCCGACGTGACGCTCAACATCGATTCGCAATATCACTTCCCGAAGGACTCGTCGGCGAAGATCCTGACGTCGGGGCTGCTCGGCGAGCAATACATCGGGCTCGAGGCGGGCGGCGACGATCAAATGCTCAAGGCCGGTGATACGATCACGCTCACGCAATCCGCAATCGTGCTGGAAAATCTGATCGGCCAGTTCCTGTACAACAAGGCGGCAGATGCCGGGGGCGCCCAACCGGGCGGGGCATCGACCGCACCGGCATCGACCGCACCCGCTGCTTTGCCGGCGTCAGGGGCGGCCACGGCAACCCAAGGAAAATAAAAAAGATGACCCGCTTCCGTACTTCGGCAGTGCTGGCCGCCGGCGCGATGGCGCTGGCAGGGTGCGCGACTGTCACGAATCCGAGTCCCGCCGACCCCATCGAAGGGTTCAACCGTTCGATGTACACGTTCAATGACACGCTCGACAAGACGGTCATGACGCCCGTGGCCAAGGGCTACCGCTTCGCCGTGCCGCAACCGGCGCGCGACATGGTCACGAACTTCTTCTCGAACGTGGGCGATGTGTACAACTTCGCCAACAACCTGCTGCAACTGGAAGTCACGGCTGCCGTGCAGGATCTGATGCGCCTGACGATCAACACCTTCCTCGGTGTGGGCGGTCTGGTCGACTTCGCCACGCCGGCCGGCTTGCCCAAGCACAGCCAGGACTTCGGTGTGACGCTCGGCAAGTGGGGCCTGCCCGACGGCCCGTACCTCGTGCTGCCGGTGCTCGGCCCGAGCACGGTGCGCGACAGCGTCGGCATGGCTGGCAACATGTTCATCGACCCGACGTCGTATATCAATCCGACTTGGGTCAGCTACTCGATCTTCGGCGTTCGCATCGTGAATACGCGAGCGAACCTGCTCGACGCATCGAACCTTCTCGAAGCCGCTGCCCTCGATCCATACTCGTTCACGCGCGATGCTTATCTCGCACGACGCAAGTATTTGATCAATGGCGGGGCCGCGGGCAACGCGGCGTTGCCGAATTACGAAGAGGAAGACGGCGCCGGCGGCACGAACGCGCAGCCGATGCCTGCCTCAGGCGTTCAAGCCGAACCTGCCTCGGGCGTGAAAGCCGAACCGGACGCGCCGCAAGGTTCGCCCGTACCGGGCAAGATCGTGCCGGGCGGATTGCCGTTCCGCCGGTGATCGGCGCGAGTCGCCTGCCGCCAGGCATCGATGCCTCCTGATGACAGGGCGCCCCGCCTTACGGGGCGCCGTTGGCAGGCCTGTCGGGCAACAGTTTGTTACACGACACTGCCGGTATTTCGCGAACTCCAGACACAACACGGGTATCCAATCCCGCAACACCTGTCACTCGAAAGAGGAAGTCCACAATGAAGAAGTTTTGGCTCATTCCCGTCATGGCTTTGATGACGTACACCGCCGCCGGCGCCGCCGTGGCCCAGGCGCAAGCGCCTGACGTTCTGGTCAAGCAGACCGTGAACGAAGTGATGGCCGCCGCCAAGTCCGATCCGAACATCCAGAAGGGTGATCTGAACAGCATCACCAAGCTGGTCGAGCAGAAGATCTTGCCGCACGCCGACTTCGCGAAGACGACGCAGTTGGCGACTGGCGCCGCATGGCGCACCGCTACGCCGCAGCAACGGCAGCAGCTGACCGAGCAGTTCAAGACGCTGCTGCTGCGTACGTACGCGGGCGCCATCGCGCAGATTCGCGACCAGCAGGTCAACTACAAGCCGTTCCGTGGTCAGCCGGGCGACACCGACGCCGTGGTCTATACCGATGTCCTCAACAACGGTCAGCAGATCGAGCTCGACTATCGTCTGTACAAGTCGGCCAGCGGCGAATGGAAACTGTATGACCTGAACGTGCTGGGCGCCTGGCTCATCCAGACGTACCGCAATCAGTTTGCCGAGCAGGTGAACAAGTCGGGCGTCGACGGTCTGATTCAGTTCCTGACCCAGCGCAACCAGCAACTGGCCGGCGGCAAGTAAGCGCATGCTCGCGTTGCAGACCGATCTCACGCACGACACCGCCGGCGACGTCCTCGCGCAGGCCATCGATCGCATCGACGCGGGCGAGACCCAGATCGATTGCGCCGGGCTGAAGCAGTTCGATTCGTCGGCGCTCGCCGTGTTGCTGGCCCTGCGCCGCCACGCGGTTCGGCGTGGTGCGACGTTGGCGTTCACTAACCTGCCAGCGGGGCTGGCCAGCCTTGCGCTGGTGTACGGCGTCGACCAGTTGCTCTCGATCTGATTCGCCTGGCCGGATCGCCGTCCCGCAGGAAAGCGCCGTCTCGCAACGGCGCTTTTTTTATGGGCAATGCGGTGATGCCGGCCGAGCGCGACGCATACCCGGCCCGAAGGGCCTTGCGGGCGTCGCGCCCGTGATCGACGTTTCCCTTGGGGGGCACTGGACAGGGCGTGAGCACGGCCGCCACCGGCTTCCTTTATAATCAGGGGTTTTCTGCCGACTTTTGGGCAGTTACCCTCATCCGGGCACCCACGCCGCCGATATGGCCGCTGCCGCGATCCCAGCGGTTGCGCCCACGCGCGGGCGTGGCCGGAGAATCTATATGGCGCGCTCGCCAATGCGGGTGCGTGCAGTCCATGGCCGCCATCGAAATCCGTAACGTCAAGAAACGCTATCAGGCACTGCAGGCGCTCAAAGGCGTCAGCTTTTCGATCGAAGAAGGGGAATTCTTCGGTCTGCTCGGTCCCAACGGTGCCGGCAAAACCACGCTGATCAGTATTCTCGCCGGCCTCGCGCGCGCGGATGCGGGCAGCGTCAGTGTGCTCGGCCACGACGTGGTGCGCGACTACCGCAATGCCCGCCGCAAGCTCGGCGTGGTGCCGCAGGAACTCGTCTTCGATCCGTTCTTCTCCGTTCGCGAAACGCTGCGTATCCAGTCCGGCTACTTCGGTCTGACGCGCAACGACGACTGGATCGACGAAGTCATGGCGAACCTCGACCTGACCGACAAGGCCGACGCGAACATGCGCCAGCTCTCGGGCGGCATGAAGCGGCGCGTGCTCGTTGCGCAGGCGCTCGTGCATCGCCCGCCGGTGATCGTGCTCGACGAGCCGACCGCCGGGGTCGACGTCGAACTGCGCCAGACGCTCTGGAAATTCATCTCGCGCCTGAACCGCGAAGGCCACACCATCGTGCTGACTACGCACTATCTCGAAGAAGCGGAAGCGCTGTGCGACCGCATTGCCATGCTCAAGCGCGGCGAAGTCGTGGCGCTCGAGCGCACCGCCTCGTTGCTGCAGCGTTTCGCGGGCACGCGTCTCGTGCTGCGCTTCAAGCACGGCACGCTGCCCGACGCACTACGTCCGTTGCTGGTCGACCCGCAAAATACGAGTGGACCTCAGTTCGCGCTGCGTCTGGCGGGCTGCGACGAAGTCGAATCGATTCTCGCCACCTGCCGGGCGGCGGGCTGCATCGTTGAGGACATCGACATCCAGAAGGCCGATCTCGAGGATGTGTTCGTGCAGATCATGTCCGGTTCGCGCGCGCAGGAGGTGGCAGCATGATCGGGGCATGGGTCGGATTCCGCACGCTGTTCTACAAGGAAGTGTTGCGTTTCTGGAAGGTCAGCTTCCAGACCGTGGCCGCGCCGGTGCTCACCGCGCTGCTGTACCTGATGATCTTCGGCCACGTGCTCGAAGACCGCGTGAAGGTCTATGACCAGATCACGTACACATCTTTCCTCGTGCCGGGCCTGGTGATGATGAGCGTGTTGCAGAACGCGTTCGCAAACAGCTCGTCGTCGCTGATCCAGTCCAAGATCACGGGCAACCTCGTGTTCGTGCTGTTGCCGCCGCTGTCGCATTGGGAGATGTACGGCGCGTACGTGCTCGCCGCGGTCGTGCGTGGGTTGTGCGTGGGCGCAGGCGTCTTCGCGGTGACGGTCACGTTCACGCATCTAACGTTCGCCGCGCCGCTGTGGATCATCGGCTTCGCGTTCCTTGGGGCGGCGATTCTCGGCACGTTGGGTCTGATCGCGGGCATTTGGGCGGAGAAGTTCGACCAGCTCGCGGCGTTCCAGAACTTCCTGATCATGCCGGCAACGTTCCTGGCGGGCGTGTTTTACTCGATTCACTCGCTGCCGCCGCTGTGGCAGGCTGTCTCGCACTTCAACCCGTTCTTCTACATGATCGACGGGTTCCGTTACGGCTTCTTCGGTGTGTCCGACGTTGCCCCGCAGACCAGCCTTGCCGTTGTGGGTGCGACTTTTCTGATACTCGCAACCGTCGCGCTGACTTTGCTGCGCCGTGGTTATAAATTGCGTCACTGAACTTCTCTAGGATCGGCCATGCTGCCTACCCCCGAACAAATCAAACAGTACATCGAAGCCGGTCTGGCTTGCGAGCACGTGGCCGTCGAAGGCGATGGTCAGCACTTCTACGCGACCATCGTGAGCGAGCAGTTCGACGGCAAGCGTCTCATCGCCCGCCATCAACTCGTGTACGCCGCGCTGGGCGATCGCATGAAGGCGGAAATTCACGCGTTGTCCATGAAGACCCTCACGCCTGCGGAGTATCGGGCGCAATGAGGATTACGCAAGAAAGCGCCGGCGTCGCCGGCAACGGCGAGACCGCCACCGGCGAGCGCATGGCCGCGGACCACCTGGTGATCGAGGGCGGCGAGCGGCTGGCGGGAGAGATTACCGTATCGGGCGCCAAGAACGCGGCGCTGCCGATCCTGTGTGCGTGCCTGCTGACGGCCGAGCCGGTGGTGCTCGGCAACGTGCCCGATCTGCACGACGTGCGCACCATGCTGACGCTGCTCGCACGCATGGGCGTGAAGGTCGAGCGTCACGGCGAATCAGTGACGCTCGATGCGTCGCAGATCACCGAGCCGGCGGCCCCCTATGAGCTCGTAAAGACCATGCGCGCGTCGATTCTCGTGCTCGGCCCTCTGCTGGCGCGTTGCGGCGAGGCGCGCGTGTCGCTGCCCGGCGGGTGTGCGATCGGAGCGCGACCTGTCGATCAGCACATCAAGGGCCTGCAGAAGATGGGCGCCGAAATCACGCTGACGCACGGCGACATCGTCGCCAAAGCAACGCGTCTGCGTGGTGAGACGCTCGTGACCGACATGATCACCGTCACGGGCACCGAAAACCTGCTCATGGCGGCCACGCTGGCCGACGGCGTTACGGTGCTGGCCAACGCCGCCCGCGAACCCGAAGTGACGGACCTGGCCGAGCTGCTCGTGAAAATGGGCGCGAAGATCGACGGCATCGGCACTGATCGTCTGGTCGTGACGGGCGTGCCGCGCCTGTCCGGCGCGACACACGATGTTGTGCCCGATCGGATCGAAGCCGGCACGTTCCTGTGCGCGGCGGTGGCGACGCGTGGCGATATCACGCTGCATCGCGTTGTGCCGGGTACCCTCGACGCGGTGATCGAGAAGTTGCGCGAAACCGGCGCGAACGTGACGGCCGGCGCGGATTGGCTGCGCGTGACGATGGATCGGCGCGCGCGGGCGGTCAGTTTCCGAACGTCGGAATATCCGGCGTTCCCGACCGATATGCAGGCCCAGTTCATGGCGTTGAATTGCGTTGCCGAAGGGGCATCGCAGGTCGTCGAAACGATCTTCGAGAACCGGTTCATGCACGTGCAGGAGTTGACGCGTCTGGGCGCGAACATCGGCATCGACGGCAACACGGCGCGGATTTCCGGCGTGAATCGCCTGTCGGGTGCGCATGTGATGGCGACCGACCTGCGCGCTTCCGCCAGCCTGATCGTCGCGGGTCTGACGGCCGAGGGCCGCACGCTCGTCGACCGTATTCACCACCTCGATCGCGGCTATCATCGCATCGAGGCCAAGTTGTGCGCCGTGGGTGCGCAAATCCGGCGCGTCGAAGCGCGCCAGGGAGACATTGCATGAATTCCGCCAAGCCCGCCCAGCCGCTTGCTCAACCGCTGACGCTGGCGCTCTCGAAAGGGCGTATCTTTACGGAGACGCTGCCGTTGCTGGCGGCCGCCGGTATCGAAGTCACGGAAGACCCCGAGACCTCCCGCAAGCTGATTCTGCCGACGACGGATCCGAACCTGCAGGTCATCATCGTGCGCGCGACCGACGTGCCGACCTATGTGCAATATGGTGCCGCCGACTTCGGCGTGGCCGGCAAGGACGTGCTCATCGAACACGGCGGCGGCGGTCTGTATCAGCCAATCGATTTGAACATTGCGCGTTGCCGCATGTCTGTTGCTGTACCGAAGGGCTTCGATTACGCGAATGCCGTACGTCAAGGGGCACGTTTGCGCGTGGCGACCAAGTACGTGCAAACGGCGCGCGAGCACTTCGCGGCCAAGGGCGTGCACGTCGACCTGATCAAGCTGTACGGCTCGATGGAGCTGGGCCCGCTCGTGGGTCTGGCCGACGCGATTGTCGATCTGGTGAGCACCGGCGGCACGCTGCGGGCCAACAATCTGGTGGAAGTGGAAGAGATCATGGAGATCTCCTCCCGCCTCGTGATCAATCAGGCTGCACTCAAGTTGAAGCGCGAGTCGTTGCAGCCTATTCTGGATGCCTTCGAGCGGGCGTCCCGGCAAACAGCATGAAACTCGATATTCGCAAACTCGATTCCTCCGCCGAAGGCTTCGCGGCGCAGCTTCGCGATGTCCTGGCGTTCGAGGCGAGCGAAGACGCCGCCATCGATCGTGCGGCGGCCGACATTCTCGCCGACGTGAAGGCGCGCGGCGATGTGGCCGTCATCGAATACACCAACAAGTTCGACCGCTTGAGCGCGACGGACATGACGGCGCTGGAGCTGCCCGCCGAAGCGCTGGCGGCTGCGCTCGAGAGCCTTGAGCCGAAGCGTCGCGCGGCGCTCGAGGCCGCAGCGGCCCGCGTGCGCGCCTATCACGAGAAGCAGCGCATCGAGTGCGGCAGTCATAGCTGGCAATACACCGAGCCGGACGGCACGATGCTGGGCCAGAAGGTCACGCCGCTCGATCGGGTGGGTATCTATGTGCCGGGCGGCAAGGCGGCTTATCCGTCGTCGGTGCTGATGAACGCCATTCCGGCGCGTGTGGCGGGGGGGAAAGAGATCGTCATGGTGGTGCCCACGCCGGATGGCGTGCAGAACCCACTGGTGCTCGCCGCCGCGCAAATCGCCGGGGTGGACCGCGTGTTCACCATCGGTGGCGCACAGGCGGTCGCCGCGCTGGCCTATGGCACCGCAACGGTGCCGGCCGTCGACAAGATCGTCGGGCCGGGCAACGCGTTCGTGGCTGCCGCCAAGCGCCGCGTGTTCGGCACGGTCGGGATCGACATGATTGCCGGGCCGTCAGAGATTCTTGTCATTTGCGACGGCACGACCGATCCCGACTGGGTCGCGATGGACTTGTTCTCGCAGGCGGAACACGACGAACTCGCGCAGTCGATCCTGTTGTGCCCGGACGCCGCGTATCTCGCGCGCGTGCACGCTTCGCTGGAGCGCCAGATCGACGAGATGCCGCGCCGCGAAGTGATTGCCGCCTCGTTGCGAGGCCGCGGCGCGCTGATCAAGGTGCGCGACATGGCCGAAGCGTGCGAGATCGTCAACGTGATCGCGCCGGAGCACCTCGAAATCTCCACCGAAACCCCGCAGCAGTGGGGCGACAAGATTCGCCACGCCGGCGCGATCTTCCTCGGCAAGTTCACGAGCGAGAGCCTGGGCGATTACTGCGCCGGTCCCAACCATGTGCTGCCGACGTCGCGCACGGCGCGGTTCTCGTCGCCGCTGGGCGTGTACGACTTCATCAAGCGTTCGAGCCTGATCGAAGTGAGCGAGGGTGGTGCCCGCATGCTTGGCGAGATCGCCGCGGAATTGGCTTACGGCGAAGGCCTGCAGGCGCACGCGCGCAGCGCCGAATACCGTCTGCATCGCGAGTCCTGAGATGCGCGACGACGCCCTGCGGCCCGCGTATTGTCCAACGACGTCGGCCACCGCTCGGCGTCGGCCCCGTGCCATCGCGCTGTCCCCGGGGTCGTTGTCGTGGCCGCTGCCGGCCCGCCTCGCGCGCGCTGTGCGCAGAGTGGCTGTCGTGTGCGCCCTCGCGGCT
>NZ_KB290562.1:0-21502 GCF_000282835.1 Pandoraea sp. B-6
CGGGCGCGTGCCGGCGCCAACGGCTACGGCCGGGACAGCGGCACGTGCCCGGTCGCCGTTGCCGTCGCGGACGTTGCCTGCCGCGTCGTCGGCCTCGGGCGCGACAGCACGATAGGGCCGTGCCGCCAATGACCGAGCAGGACGTCAAACCCTGGCAACGACGCGCCTCGCCGCTTGCGCGTCAGGCGCTGCTATGCCTGATACTGCTGATCGCCTATGCGAGCCTGTATCCGTTCGAATTCCAGGGTGCGGCGGTGGGGCCGTTCGACTACCTGTTCGCGCCGTTACCTCGCTGGATCACGCAGTTCGACGTGATCACCAACGTGCTCGGATACCTGCCGCTGGGCATGTTGACCGTACTGGCCCTGCATCCGGCCTGGCGGGGCGTGCGGGCCGTCGTCGCCGCCTTCGTGCTCGGCGCATGGCTTTCCGGTGGCATCGAAGCGTTGCAGACGTACTTGCCGACGCGGGTGGCATCGAACGTCGATCTCGCCACGAACGCGCTCGGCGCACTTATCGGCGGCGCCATTGCGGTGCCGCTCACGAGTCCGCTGCTCGATCGGGGATGGCTGCGGCATTTGCGCTTCGCATGGTTCGAACGCCACGCGAGCCTGCTGCTTGTGTTGCTGGCCCTGTGGCCGTGGGCACAGGCTTACCCGCAGCAGTTTCTCTTTGGCGATGGCGATCTGGTGCGCCAAATATGGCTTTGGCAGGATCCCGACGTCACCGGTCGGGTGATCGACTGGGTACCGCGCTTGGGGCAGTTGCAGGACTATCTTTCCGAACTCGATGCCGTCGCCAGTCATGCCCTGTGGGAGACGGTAGTGAGCGCCAGCGGTACCGTGCTGGCCGGGCTGCTCGCCACGCTCGCGATGCGCCGGACGGCACCGCGTGTGCCGTTGTTGTGCGCCATGTTTACCAGCGCGTTCGCGATCAAAGCCATCGCGTCGGCGTGGCAATTCTCGCCCGCGCAGGCATTCGACTGGGTGACGGCGGGCGCCATTTACGGCGTGGTCATCGGCGCGCTGGTGTTGCTCGTCGCCGGCCGCGGACCGCGTGCGCTGCGCGGGGCTGTCGCGCTGGGCGCGCTTGTCGTGCTGCTGGTGTTCGTCAATCTCCTGCCCGCGAATCCATACTACGAGGCGGCGCTCCAGTCCTGGCGGCAAGGCCGCTACGTTCACTTCAATGTGCTGGCGCGCTGGCTCGCCTGGACATGGCCGTACCTCGTGCTGATCTACCTGCTCGCGATGTTCGATCCGAGCCACCGCGGCCCCGCCCGCACCGCTGGCGTGCGGCGCTAAGGTCGCCCCGGCCTGGCCGAACGGCTTGTTGAGCGGCGCATTGTTGCCAAATCGGCAATAGCGTATTGGCCGCCATCCCATTGGTCCGCAAGCCGGCAACGCCTAGACTCCCATGTAAGGCACGCTGACACTCGGTGTGTCATGACCGCCCGGCATCTTCAGGCAGATCCCGGGCGGTTTTCATTGGCGAGGCGAAGATGAATTCCTGGGGATTGCGGTTGGCACACACGACACGGCAGCGCGTGTTGATGGCCGTGATTGCCGCCGCCACAGGCATTGAAATGCTGGAGAACGGCATGTTCGTGTTCGCGTCGTCCCATATCGCGGGCGGCGTCGGTGCCGCCCCCGAAGAGTACGCGTTTGTCTCGACGCTCTATGCGGTGGCGGGGATCCTCGTCATTCTCAAGCAGCGCTGGCTGGCCTCGCGCCTGGGGTATCGCGCGTTCCTCACCGGCGCGCTCACGCTCATGGCGTTTGGGGCATGGCTGTGCGGCATGGCGCACACGTCGACGCAGCTCGCCGTCGCACGTTTTGTGCTCGGGTTGGGCGCGGGGTCGCTGTTTACTGCCAGCCGGATTCTCATCAACCTGTGTTTCGCGCCGGAGCTTCGGCTCAGGGCGTTGCTCTTCTTTACCTATGGCTTCTTCGGCGGACAAATCTCCGCGCCACTGCTCGCGAGCTATCTCGTCGATCACTTCGTCTGGTCGTCGGTGTTCTTCGCCGTCGTGCCGATCGCGCTTGTGGGGGCGATCGCGTCGTGGCTCGTCATCCCGGACTTTCGCGAGCGCCTGCGCGACGAAGGCGAGTTTGAAATGCGTGGCATCGTCTTCTTCGCCGCCGGCGTGCTGTTCGTCGAAGTCATGATGCAGCGCTCGCGCTTCGACTTCTTCTCCGATCCGCTGCATCTGCTCGAACTCTGCCTGGTGGGGGCGATCTGCGCGATGGGATACATGTGGCATCAGTATTCGCATCACAAGCCGCTGATCGACTTTCGCGTGCTGGTGCGCAATCCGGCCTATGTGCTGGGGCTGGGCGGCTATGCCGTGTACTACTTCTTTTCGTATTCGACGTCGTATCTGTTCCCGATCTACATGCAGCAAGGGCTCAACTGGAGCGTGGAGCACACCGGCTATCTGCAGGCCGTGGCGTCGGTGACGAGCCTCGTCGTGGCCGTGATATACACCCTCGCGCGTCCGAAGTTCGTGCAACTCAAGCCGTTTGTGCTGCTCGGTTACTTGTGCCTCCTCGGCTATGCCTTCCTGCTCTCGCAAAGCTATCAGGGTGTGTCGAGTCAGTGGCTGATCCTGCCGATGGTGCTGAGCGGGCTGGGCGGCGTGTTCGCCATGATTCCCATCGCCGAGCTGACGTTTCGAGGCATGGACGAGTACGTCTTCCAGCACGGCTATCAGACGAAGAACATCGTGCGTCAGTTGGTGAGTTCGATGTCGGTGTCGGTGATGGCCGTGCTGATGCAGGACCGGCAGGCGGTCTTCATGCATCAACTCACGCCGTCGATGACGCCGCTCAATCCGGCATACAACGCGGCCGTCTCACAAGCGCAACAGGCGTTCGGCGCCAGTGTCGATGCGACGACCGCCGCGCACATGGCGTCGGCCTGGGTGGGCGGCCTCGCGTCGCAACAGGCGCTCGTGCTGGCCTGCGTTAACGTGTTCTTCGGCTTCGCGTGCGTGGCGGCGCTCTGCGCTATCTTTATGGCTGTGCAGCGACGCCTGCGCTAGGCGTACGGCACGCGCCGCCTTGCGCCGCGCCGGACGTCCCGGATTTCGCATTTCCTGATGTCCCGCCATGCTGCGCTTCGTGAGCGCACGGGGGCCGACGCCGCAGTGCCCCGGCAGGTCGGTTAGAATGGCCCGCAATACGTTGCCACTCCGCCAAAGCCCCGACATGGCCACCCAGCCGCAGTACTACCAGCATCACGTGTTTTTCTGCCTGAATCAGCGCGAACCCGGCGCCGATCGCCCGTCCTGCGCCAACTGCAACGCGCAGGCGATGCAGGAGTACGCCAAGGCCAAGGTCAAACAACTCGGCCTGGCCGGTCCCGGCAAGGTGCGGATCAACAAGGCCGGGTGCCTCGATCGCTGCGAGCAAGGACCTGTCGTGGTGATCTATCCCGAAGGGACCTGGTACACGTATATCGACGAAACCGATATCGACGAGATCGTTGAAAAGCATCTGGCGCAAGGCGAGATCGTCGAGCGTCTGCTGATCGACTGATCCCGGCGACACAGGCACGGCCCCGCGCACGGCCCTCGCCGCACTTCAGCCCACCATCGCTCATGAACGCCCAGACTGAACGCTTCACTATCGACGGCCCGGTCGGCGCCATCGAAATCGCCATCGACCGTCCGGCCGGCGCGCCGCGCGGCATCACGCTCGTTGCCCATCCGCACCCGCTGTTCGGCGGCACGCTCGACAACAAGGTCGCCCAGACGCTCGCCCGCGCGTTCGTCCAGCTCGGCTACGCCGTGGTGCGCCCGAATTTTCGTGGCGTCGGCAAGTCGACGGGCGAGCACGACAACGGCATCGGCGAGCGCGACGACTTGCTCGCCGTGATCGACTGGATGCGCCAGCAACCGGGCTGGGAGACATTGCCGCTCGCACTCGCCGGTTTCTCGTTCGGCACCTTCGTGCTCTCGCATGTCGCGAAGACGCTGGAGGCGGCGGGGACCGCCGCGCAGCGTCTGGTATTCGTGGGCACGGCAGCGAGCAATTGGGAGGTGGCGACCGTACCGGCCGACACGCTGGTCATTCACGGCGAACTCGACGACACGGTGCCGCTGCAATCGGTGCTGGACTGGGCGCGTCCCCAGACCTTGCCCGTAGTGGTCATACCGGGCGGCGAACACTTTTTCCACGGTCTGTTACCCCTGCTGAAACAGCTCGTGGTCGACGCGTGGCGTCATTGATACACCCGGGGCGAATTTCGGCCGATTTCGACCGTCGAGGCCCGCCCCGCTGGGGACGTGAAATCACGACGCGTATAATTCGACCCTGAACCTTGTCATGCCGCGTCGGGTCTATGGTTCCGACAGGCATGGCCCCGGCGCTCCGGTGCCGCCGTCTTCTTCGCTGTGCCGCGCGCTCGTCAACGTGTCGGCGGCACGGCGTTTCTTCAAGCGCAGATGCCCCTGAGCCTCACATCGTTTTCCTCATCGCCCATGAAATTCAACGCTTCGCTGTCCCGTGCCGCCGCTGCCGCGGCGCTCGTCGCTTGCGGCTCGCTTGCCTCGCTTCCCGCTCGTGCCCAACAGATTCCGCCGCCGCCGATGTCGGCCACGGCGTGGACGATTGTCGACGTCAACAGTGGTCAGGTGCTGGCCGCCGGTAATGCGGATACGCGCGTGGAGCCCGCGTCGCTCACGAAGATCATGACGTCCTATGTGATCTTCGAAGCCCTGCGCGACAAGCGCATTTCGATGGAGCAGACGGTCATTCCGAGCGATTCGGTTCGCAAGGTGGGTCGCGACGAGTCGCGCACGTTCATCGAGGCGGGCAAGCCGGTTTCGGTGCACGATCTGATCTACGGCATGATCGTCCAGTCGGGTAACGACGCGTCGATCGCGCTGGCCGAACTCGTCGGCGGCTCGCAACAGGGCTTCGTCGAACTGATGAACCGCGCGGCACAGCGTATGGGGCTGAAGCACACCCATTACGCGAACGTCGACGGGCTGACCGATCCGCAGCATTACACGACCGTGGCGGATATCGCGGCGGCGTCGACGCACCTGATTCAGGACTTCCCCGAGTACTACAAGATTTACGCGGAGAAGAGCTTTACGTACAACAACATTCCCCAGCCGAACCGTAATCGTCTGCTGTACCTCGATCCGACGGTCGACGGCCTGAAGACCGGCCACACGAAGGAGGCGGGTTACTGCCTCGTGGCGACGGCGTCGCGTCCGATGCCGGGGGCGGCGGGCGTCAACCGCCGGGTGTTGTCCGTGGTCGTGGGCGAGCCGACCGAGCGCGCGCGCGTGCAGGACAGCCTCTCGGCCCTGAACTACGGCTACCAGAACTTCGACACGCTGCGTGTGTACGGCGCCAATCAGGTCGTGGCCACGCCCAAGGTCTGGAAGGGCAAGGACAGCGAGCTGAAGATCGGCGTGAAGAAGGACACCTTCATCACCGTGCCGAAGGGCACCGCCGACAAGATCAAGCCGCAACTCGAACTGCGTGAGCCGCTGATCGCGCCGATCGCCAATGGGGCGCAGGTCGGTACCGTCAAGGTCATGGCCGACGGCAAGTCGCTGGCCGAATTCCCGGTTGTGGCCCTCGCCGACGTTGCGCAAGCCAGCTTCGTCGGCCGCGCATGGGACGCGCTGCGCCTGATGTTCGTGAAGAAGTAAGCATGGATAACCCCACCGTCTGGCTCAATGGCGACCTGATCCCGCTCGGCGACGCGAAAATCTCCGTCCTCGATCGGGGTTTCCTGTTCGGCGACGGCATCTATGAAGTCGTGCCGGTCTATCGCGGCAAGCCTTTCCGGCTTGCGCAGCATCTGGACCGGCTCGAGCGCAGCCTCGCCGAGATCCGCATCGCGAACCCATACACACGCGCCGAATGGGAGGCGCTCTTCGCGCGCCTGTCGGCCACATGTTCGGCCGATCCGCACAGCGTCTATGTGCAGGTCACGCGCGGCGTGGCACCGCGTCAGCACGCATTTCCGAAGGACATCGTGCCCACGGTGTTCGGCATCGCAACCCCGCTCACGCTGCCCAGCCGCGACAAAGTGGCGCACGGCGTGGGCGCGGTCACGCATGAGGATCGACGCTGGTTGAATTGCCATATCAAGTCGACGTCGCTGCTGGGCAACGTGCTGATGGCACAGTACGCCGCCGATCACGACGTTCAGGAAACGATCCAGTTCCGTGACGGGAATCTGACCGAGGCGTCGTCGAGCAATGTGTGGGTCGTCAAGGGCGGTGAAATGTTTGCGCCGCCGCGCGACAATCGTATTCTGGAAGGGATTCGCTACGGCGTGCTCGAAGGACTTGCACGCGAATGCGGCATCCGGTTCCATGAGTGCCCGGTCAGCGAAGCGGACGTGCGCAACGCCGACGAGCTGCTCATCACGTCCGCGACCAAGGAAGTGCTGGCGGTCGTCACGCTTGACGGCAAGCCCGTGGGCGATGGCCGGCCGGGCCCCGTCTTCCAGGCGCTGTATGCCGCGTATCAACGCGCCAAGGAGGCATTGTGACCCTGGACAAGAAGGAAAGCCTGCTGGCGTTTCCGTGCGACTTTCCCATCAAGGTGATGGGGACGACGCAGGACGGTTTCGCCGACGCCATCGTGGCATTGCTGCGAGAATTCGATGCCGAATTCGACGCGGCGACCGTGGAGATGCGCCCGTCCAGCACGGGCAAATATCTCGGCCTGACCGTCACGGTGCGCGCCCACTCGAAAGCCCATCTCGACGATATCTATCGCGCGCTGACTGGGCATCCGATGGTCAAGGTGGTGCTGTAAGCGTGCACCGCGTGTGAGGCGCAGGCGACGCACGCAGGCGCCTCACGAACGCGCTTGCGGTACGCGCATCACGCGTGCGTCGGTGCGCCGTCGTCGGGCGGCGATGAGGCCGTGCGCCCCGGTTGGATGCCCGGTGCGGGCTCACCCGCAGTGGTGACCATGTCGGCCTCCCAGTCGACCGATGTTGGGCGCGCCGGGCGGCGCTGCATGTCCTTCACCGACTCGAACGCCTTCAACTCTTCCAGAAACCACGTTCTGAACGCCTGAACACGCTGCGTTTCCAGCACGGCGGGCGGACACACGAAGTAATAATCCCAGTCACACGGCGTATCGACGTCGGACAGCCGGACAAGACGTCCCGCCATGATGTCGCCCACGGCCAGCGAGCGGCGTACGAGCGCCAGCCCCTGGCCGACGATGGCCGCTTGCGACAACATGCCGGAATCTTCGTACATCATGCCCTGCGTCGGCTCGGGCAGATCGAAGCCCGCCGCCGCGAACCACGGCGCCCACGGCTCGCCTTCAGAGCGCAGCAACGTGCTGCGGCGGAATTCTTCCGCCGTCTTCGGCAGATGCCCCTGGTTGTATGACGGGCTACAGGCGGGGAAAAACACATCGTCGAGCACTTTCTCAATGTGCAGCCCTGGCCAGTTGCCCTTGCCCATTCGCAGGGCGACGTCCACATCCTCGCGCTCGAAGTCGATCAACTGGGCACTGCACCGCAACTCCACTTCCAGCTCCGGATGCCGGTCAATGAAGCGCCCGATGCGTGGTGTGAGCCACCGGCTCGCAAACGACGGCATGGTGGTCAGTACCAGCCGCCGCTCGCTGCGCGTGCCCGCTTGCAACTTGCGCGTCGCCTGCGCAATGTCGCCGAGCGCGGTACGGATCGACGCGGCGTACTGGCGTCCCGCCGGCGTGATGCTGATGCGTTTGCCGTTGCGCGCGAAAAGCGTCGTCCCCAACTCGTGCTCCAGCGCGCGAATCTGATGGCTGATGGCGCCGTGCGTGACGAACAGTTCTTCTGCCGCGCGCGAAAAGCTTTCCAGGCGGGCCGCCGCCTCGAAGGCGCGCAGGGCGCTCAGGTTGGGAAGTCTCCGAATATCCATGTGAGTTTTGTTAGCAACGCCGTGAAAATATGTCGTTTGGTGCAGCGCCCGCCAGTCCCTATGATTCAGTCATTGTCTCGCACTGAGTGGGGGTCGTAAAATGCAAAACAATTTAACAAAGGTGCAGTACTTCTACGGTATCCGCCCCGGGGACGTAATCAGCCTCGACCTGCATCACGAGCATACGCTGGTGGCACGCGGCGCGGCGGTTTGGGTTACGCGTGCAGGCGATCCGCGCGATTACTGGCTCATGCCCGGTCAGCGTCTCGCCGTCGAACCGGGTCGCCGTTACTGGATGTCGTCCGACGGGGTGGCGGAAGCCGAGCTGCAGCGCGAAGTGGCGCACCGTTTCTCACTGGCTCGTGTGCTGCGCCGGTGGCTCGCCGGGCGCCGGGCATCGCGCGCAGCGAACGCCTGCGCGGCCGCCGCCTGACGAACGCCGGTCGCGGGTCCGGCGCGCAGGTTTGGCGCGCGGGGTCATCGACATCGCGCGCCCCTTGGCCTTCGTTGCCAACGGGCGCGCGTTTCATTTCAGAGGGTGACGTCGACGTCGTCGATGTGTCAATGGAATTCACAACAATCTGCGCGATGAGCTGAATGCCCGCAGAGCGTAACTACGCCGGAGAAGCCGCCATCTCGCGCCCGCGAGCGCGGCTTCGAGCACGACTGCGCCGGTTTCGTTAAAATTGCGGGCATGACCTCCCCGATCGAAGTGTGCTGGCGCGGCACCGAAGACTACGCCGCGTCGTTCGACGCCATGCGCGCGTACACCGACACGCGTGGCGCGTACGGCCCCGACCAGCTCTGGATCGTTCAGCATCCGCCTGTCTACACGCTTGGACTGGCCGGCGACCCCGCTCACTTGCTCGTTTCGAATACCGGTATTCCGCTCGTCAAGGTCGACCGTGGAGGCCAGATCACATATCACGGCCCAGGGCAGGTGGTGATTTACCTGCTCGTGGATCTGCGCCGGCGCAAGCTCGGCGTGCGCGAAATGGTGCGTTTGATCGAGCAGGCGGTGATCGACACCCTGGGCGCGTATAATCTCGACGTTGAGCGCCGGGCCGGCGCACCGGGAATCTATGTGAGCCCGGGCGACGGTGCCGCAGCGCATGCCGGTGCGAAAATCGCCGCGCTCGGGTTGAAGATCCGCAACGGATGCAGTTATCACGGCGTGTCGTTGAACGTTGCGATGGATCTGCGGCCGTTCGACTGGATCAATCCGTGCGGCTATGCCGGCCTGCAAACCGTAGACATGGCCACGCTCGGCGTGGCCCCCCGCTGGGACGAAGTGGCCGCGCGACTGGCGCAGCAACTCGGTCATCATCTCGAACAGCACACCGCGTCGGCCGAAGCCGCGCCGCAGGCCGATCCGGCCCCCAGCGCAAACGCCGCCGCCTGATTGGACGTCTGGAAAGCCCCCAACATGACCACCACCGTGACTCAGAACGACACCGCGAACAAGGAAGTTCGCACGATCGACGGCGACTACGACGCCACCGCCAAGCAGAAGTCGCAAGCCAAGACGGCCCGCATCCCGATCAAGGTCGTGCCGATCGAACGTCTGAAGAAGCCGGACTGGATCCGCGTGAAGGCGGCCACCCATACGTCGCGTTTCTACGAGATCAAGCAGATCCTGCGCGAGCACAACCTGCACACGGTGTGTGAAGAGGCGAGCTGCCCGAACATCGGCGAGTGCTTCGGCAAGGGCACGGCCACGTTCATGATCATGGGCGACAAGTGCACGCGCCGCTGCCCGTTCTGTGACGTCGGCCACGGCCGCCCGGATCCGCTCGACGTCGACGAGCCGATCAACCTCGCGAAGACCATCGCCGCGATGCGCCTGAAGTACGTGGTGATCACGAGCGTCGACCGCGACGACCTGCGCGACGGCGGGGCTCAGCACTTCGTCGACTGTATCCGCCACGTGCGCGAGCTGTCGCCGCAAACCCGCATCGAAATCCTCACGCCCGACTTCCGCGCGCGTCTCGATCGCGCGCTGGGCATTCTGAATGCGGCGCCGCCCGACGTGATGAACCACAATCTCGAAACGGTGCCGCGTCTGTACAAGGAAGCGCGCCCGGGGTCGGACTACCAGCACTCGCTCACGCTCCTGAAGGAATTCAAGGCGAAGCATCCGGACGTGTCCACGAAGTCGGGCCTGATGGTCGGCCTGGGCGAGACGGACGAAGAAATCCTGGAAGTGATGCGCGATCTTCGTGCCCACAACGTCGACATGCTCACGATCGGCCAGTATCTCCAGCCGTCGGAGCACCATCTGGCGGTACGTCGTTACGTCACGCCGGACACGTTCAAGATGTTCGAGGAGGAGGCCTACAAGATGGGCTTCACGCATGCGGCCGTCGGCGCGATGGTGCGCTCGAGCTATCACGCCGACGTGCAGGCGCACGAAGCGGGTGTGGCCGACGCTATCTGATTCGCCAGCGTCACCTCGTCGTCAGACACAGAACGCGGGCCGTCGAAAGACGGTCCGCGTTTTTGTTTGCCTTTCAATTACGACGCGTCACAGGATGGGCTCGGTTCAATACGCAATACGCGCGCACAAGTGGGCCCATGCTGACTAAGTCGCTCCAAATGTGTCGCTATCTGCGGTGAACGTCGACGAATCGGGCGCCTCCCCCGCCAGTCGCGCCTCATCGCGCCACGAAATATGCTGTAACAACCCTCACCTTGTCGGTTCTCCGGCATTGTTTCAGAATATTGAAACCTTGTTTTGCTTGACAAAACAATGCGGCTGTCATGGGAATTCGCGAACAGACGTTCCCGACGCACGCGAGGAGACTGCATGTCCCGTCAGGTCACCGAGGGCCGATATTTTGTGGAAGCGCCACAAGGGGGCCTGGGGAGGCGCTTGCCTCTGGTGATCGACGCACCGCACAGCGGGCATGTGTTTCCCCCCGATTTCGACACCATTGCGCCGACGGCTGCGATTCTCGCGTGCGGCGATGCTTACGTCGACGAGCTGTGGTCCGTGGCCACGCATCACGGTGCGACGCTCGTTGCCGCGCTTTTCCCGCGCGCCTACATCGACGCGAACCGCGCCGAGCACGACATCGATCCCGAATTGCTCGCAAGCCTGTGGCCACACGACGCGCGTCCGCAAGCCTATAGCGAGCGCGGTGTCGGCCTGCTGCATCGGTTTGCCGCGCCGAACGTGCCGCTCTACGACCGGCGACTGTCGGTGGCCGAAGTCGAGCGGCGTATTCATGACTATTACCTGCCCTACCGTCACGCCCTGCGCGATGTGCTCGATGCCGCCTGGCAGCGGCACGGTGCGGTCTGGCACCTGAACTGTCATTCGATGCGTTCGCGCGGCGGGGCGCTCGATGTCGATGCCGGCATGTCGCGTGCCGACGTGCTCGTGAGCGACGGCGGTGGGACCACGGCCGATCCGGCCTTCTCACGCTGGATCATTGCCGAGTTCACGCGACTGGGCTATCGCGTGGCGTACAACACCCCGTGCGGTGAGGACGGCGGCGGCGATCTGGTGCGTCACTTCGGACGTCCCGAGGCGCGGCGCCACAGTGTGCAGATCGAGCTGAATCAGGCGCTTTATCTTAATGAATCGCGCGTGGAGAAGCATGACGGCTTCTCCACGCTGCAATCGCAACTTGGCCAATTCGCGGCGGCGCTCGCCGCCTATGCCGAACAACATAGTGAGGATGTTTGATGGACTATACAGTCGCTTCGGTCGATACGGCGCTTACGCTGCTGTCGCTGGTCGGGGAGTGTCCTGGCCTGGGTGTGACGGAACTGGCGCATCGCGCCGGCCTGAACAAGTCGCGCGCCTTTCGTCTGCTGGCAACGCTCGAGCAGCACCGCTGGGTGGTGCGCGAAGGCAGCCCGGTGACCTATGTGCTGGGCGCTCAGGCGTTGGTGTTGGGCGTGGCCGGGCACGAGCAGGTCAATCTCGTGAAGGTCGCCCATCGCCATCTTCAGGTGCTCAATCGCGCGCTGAACGAGAATATCCAGCTTCGCGTACGCGACGGGCTTGAGTCGCTGTGCGTGGCACGCGTCGAGTCGACCCACGAGTTGCGCGTGCACGGCGTGGTCGGCAATCGTCGTCCGCTGTATGTCGGCGCATCAGGCCGCGTGCTACTGGCATTCGCGTCCGACGATGTTCGCGCGCAGGTGCTGGGCCGTCCGCGCAAGCGCTACACCGCAGGCACGCTCATCGAGCGCGACGAGCTGGCTGCCGAGCTACTCAACGTGCGCCGTCAGGACTGCGCGGTGAGCTTCGGTGAACTCGCGCCCGAGGCCGTATCGGTCGCGGTGCCGGTGCGCGATGCCTCCGGCGAAGTGATCGCGTCGCTGTCGGCGTCTGGTCCGTCGTCGCGCATGACGCGGGCGCTGCTGCCCGACATCTCGTCGCGCCTGTCGGCCTGTGCCACCGAGATCTCGGCTGCACTGGGCTATCAGACGCCCCTGCCGGAAGCGCTGTCCGCCTGAGCGAGTGGTCGGGCCGTGTCGTTGATGCGACCTCGGGATTTGCCCTGGCGCCTTGTGCGACACACTGCGCGTCGTGGATTTTCTGGAAATCCAGAAAGTTTATGACGTCGTTTTCCAGGTTTCCGTATTATCGATCTTCGGGTTTTCCACAGCTTCCATTATTAAAATCAAAGACTTGCGTTGTTGGCATGGGTATTGCTTTTGTAGAGTACGTGCTGCCGCATGATCCGGCGTCCCTACGGGAATCCAGACGTGCCAGGCAAGCCGACCTAATAAGAGAGGAGACCTTATGTTCAAGCAATGTCTTGCCGCTGCGGCACTGTGCGCAGCTTCGCTACACGCGTTTGCCGACGACGTCGTGCGTCTGGGGAATCTGAAGTTCGCCCACTACGGCGCAGTGTCGTACATGAAGGTCATCGGGCCGAAATACGGCCTGAAGATCGAGGAGCGGATGTTCGCCAAGGGGGTGGACATCATGCCGGCGATTGTGGCGGGGCAGGTCGACGTGTCGGCAAGCGCGCTGGATGCCGCAATTGCGGGGCGTGCGCAGGGCGCGCCGATCTACGCCGTGGCCGGGTTCGCGAAGGGCGGTGTGCGTCTCGTGGCGAAGAAGGGCTTGCCGATCACCAAGGTGGCCGACCTCAAGGGAAAGAAAGTGGGCGTGGCCCGTGGCGGTGCCCAGGAGTTGATTCTGTACGCCGAGTTGGCCAAGGCCGGCCTGACGTGGTCGGACAAGCCGGGCAAGGACGTGCAGATCCTCTTCATGGCCTACGCCGACCTGAACCAGGCGCTTGCCGCCGGCAGCATCGATGCGATGTGCCAGTCGGAGCCGCAGGCGTCGCAGGCCATCAACAAGGGCTTCGGCGTGGAAGTGCTCAAGCCGTACGACACGCCGCTCGGCGAACCGGTGCGGGCGCTCGTGATCACCGAGAAGCTCTACAAGGAAAAGCCGGACGTGGCGCAGCGCCTGATGTATGCGTTCGTCGAAGCCACCAACTTCTTTATCCAGCATCCGCAAGCGGCCGAGAAGTTCGTGCGCGAGGACATGTTCAAGAACCAGATCACGCCGCAGGACTTCTCGGATGCCATCGGCAACTCGCCGTATAGCTACGACCTGAGCACCTCGCACGTACAGCTCACGACCGACCTGATGAAACAGTATGGCGTGGGCCGGCTGCAGGATCCGGTGCCGAAGGCGGACGACTGGGTCAAGCTCGACCTGCTCGCCAAGGCGAAGACCCAACTGAACATCAAGTAAAGCGAGGCGAACGGATGGCCGCTGTCCTTGCTTCTTCGGGCGCCACGCGCACCGCGCGCATGATGCGCGGTGTGTTGATTCCGCTCGCGGTCGTGGTGATCTGGCAGATCGTCACGGGCCTCGGGTGGATCAACCCGATCATTCTTCCGTCGCCGCTGGCGGTTGTCGCCAAGTGGTGGCAATACCTCAAACCGACCGTAACGATGGCCGACGGCGTCGGCGCGTGGCTGAATTCGAGCGAATTGCTCATGGACGCCGCCAACAGCCTGTATCGCGTGGTCATGGGCTTCCTCGTGGGCGCGGTGATCGCGTTGCCGCTCGGCCTGCTCATGGGCACCAGCAGCCGCATTTACGGGCTGTTCAATCCGCTAGTGCAGGTGGTGCGCCCGATTCCCCCGATCGCCTACATTCCGCTGGCCATTCTCTGGTTCGGCCTGGGCAATCCGCCGGCGTTCTTCCTGATCGCGCTCGGGGCGTTTTTCCCTGTGCTGATGAATACCATCGCAGGCGTACGTCACGTCGACGGCATCTATCTGCGCGCGGCCCGCAACCTCGGGGCGAGCCAGTTCACGATCTTTCGCCGCGTCATCATGCCGGCGGCGACGCCGTACATCCTGTCGGGCATTCGCATCGGCATCGGCACGGCGTTCATCGTCGTGATCGTGGCCGAGATGATTGCCGTGAACAACGGTCTCGGCTACCGCATTCTGGAAGCGCGCGAATACATGTGGTCCGACAAGATCATCGCCGGCATGCTGACCATCGGTCTGCTCGGCCTGGTGATCGACCTGGGCATGGATCGTCTCAACAACCACCTGCTCAAGTGGCACCGTGGTCTCGAAACCAAGTGAGGCGAGCGACATGCTGATCGAAATTGAACACGTGGGTAAGCAGTTCCCGATTCCGGGCGGTGTCGTCGACGCGCTCAAGGACATCGACCTGACCATCGGCGCGGGGGAATTCGTCTGCCTGCTGGGGCCGTCGGGCTGCGGCAAGTCGACGCTGCTCAACGCGCTGGCAGGATTCGTGCAACCGACCTCGGGCGCCATCCGTATCGACGGTCGTGCGCATGCGGCGGCCGAGCCGGGCCCGGATCGCGGCATGGTGTTCCAGGAGTACGCGCTGTTTCCGTGGATGACGGTGGCGCAGAACATTGCGTTCGGGCTGGAAATCAAGGGGATGCGCCGCGCCGAGATCAACGAGCGCGTGGACCTGCTGCTCGGCAAGCTCAACCTGCGCGAGTTTCGCGACCGGTTTCCGCGCGATCTGTCGGGCGGCATGCGCCAGCGCGTGGCGATTGCCCGCGTGCTCGCGCTCGACAGCCCGATCCTGCTCATGGACGAGCCGTTCGGCGCGCTCGACGCGCTCACACGACGCACGTTGCAGGACGAGCTGCTGCGCATCTGGGAGGAGTTCAAGAAGACGATCATTTTCGTCACACACAGCATCGAGGAGTCGATCTATCTGGCCGACCGGGTCGTCGTCATGACGTACCGGCCGGGCACGGTCAAGCGAGACATGGTCATCGACCTACCCCGTCCGCGCGATACGGCAGGCAGCGAATTCAATGAATTGAAGAAGTCGCTGGCCCAGATGGTGATGGAGGAGCAAATGCGCTTTGCGCAAAGCGAAATTCGCGGCGTCACCGCGGATTGATAACAAGGGCGGTGGCTTGCCCCGCCGCCTGAAGAGGAAACAACATGCAAACTCAGACCAAAAAACCCTTCTACCGCATCCTGTACGTACAGGTGCTGATCGCCATCGTCATCGGCATCGTGCTCGGTCACTTCAAGCCCGATCTGGCCGTGCAGATGAAGCCGCTCGGCGATGCGTTCATCAAGCTGATCAAGATGATCATCGGCCCGGTGATCTTCTGTACCGTCGTGACCGGTATTGCCGGCATGGAAGACATGAAGAAGGTCGGCCGCGTCGGCGGCAAGGCGATCCTTTACTTCGAAATCGTCTCGACGTTTGCGCTGGTCATCGGTTTGGCGGCGACGCACATCCTGAAGCCGGGTGCGGGGTTCAACGTCGACATCAATACCCTCGATCCGAAGGCGATTTCCGGTTATGCCGCGAAGGCTGCCCACGGCGAGACGTTCGTCGACTTCCTGATGCACCTGATCCCGAGCACGATCACCGACGCGTTCGCCAAGGGTGAGATTCTGCAGATCCTCGTGATCGCCATCCTGTTCGGCGCCGCCCTGAGCATGATCGGTGAGCGTGGCCGCGTGGTGACGAACTGGATCGACAGCGTCTCGGGCGTGCTCTTTCGCGTGGTGCACATCATCACCAAGGTTGCGCCGCTGGGCGCCTTCGGTGCCATGGCCTTCACGATCGGCAAGTACGGCATCGCCTCGCTGGTGCCGCTCGCGAAGCTCATGGGCACGTTCTACCTGACGTCGTTCCTGTTCGTGATCGTCGTGCTGGGTCTGATCGCCAAGTTCACGGGCTTCTCGATCTTCCGTTTCCTCGCCTACATCAAGGAAGAGCTGCTGATCGTGCTGGGCACCAGCTCGTCGGAAGCCGCGCTGCCCCAGCTGATGGAGAAGATGGAGAACGCCGGTTGCTCGAAGTCGGTGGTGGGTCTGGTGATTCCGACCGGTTACTCGTTCAACCTCGACGGCACCAACATCTACATGACGATGGCCGTGCTGTTCATTGCGCAAGCGACCAACATTGACCTGACCTGGGGCCAGCAGCTCACGCTGCTCGCCGTGGCGATGCTGACCTCGAAGGGCGCGTCGGGCGTGACCGGCGCCGGCTTCATCACGCTGGCTGCCACGCTCGCCGTGATCCCGACGATTCCGGTGGCCGGGATGGTGCTGATCCTCGGTATCGACCGCTTCATGAGCGAGTGCCGTGCGCTGACGAACCTCGTCGGCAACGGCGTGGCGACCATCGTCGTGTCGGCCTGGGAAAAGGAACTGGACCGCAAGCAGCTCGCGCAGGCCATGTCCAAGAACCGCGAACCTGAGCTGGCCTGACGGCCGGCGGCGGCGGGTGCAGGAGCGTCACGTGAGTCGTTTCGCGTGACGCCACCGGCCCCCCCCCCGCCAACGCAAGATTCGCCACCGGGCGGCGCGGCACAGGCACAATAGCGCCTGAGCTTCGCCGCCCGGTGGTCCTTTGGTTTTTCCTGGTTTTGCGATGACGACAGGCGGCACGACCGCGCCGCCTGCCGCCATCGCCAGAACCGGCCGTCATCGACGTCGACAAGGCGTACGCTGCGACCCAATGGCCACTCAGCACGACAACCCGATTCGCCCACGCGAGCGCAAGGCACCGGCAGGTGCCTCCGCTTCACGTACGGACGTTTCGCCCACCCGGCGCGACGAAGTCCCCATCGATTTCGAGAGGACCGTGCCGATGCGCCGTTGGTCGTGGATCGCCGTCATGCTGTTGGCGAGCGTTCTGTTCTGCTGGTTGACGTACGCCCTGAGCTGGCAGCGCGGCGTGACCGACCTGCGCGTGAACGCCGGCGCGCGGGTCGAGCGCTACGCGGGCAGTCTGCGCAGCACCGTCGATCGCTACGAATTCCTGCCGTACTTGCTTTCGCTGCATCCGGATGTGCGCGATCTGTTGCTTCATCCGAACGATCCCGCGGTCGTGCAGCGCGCCAACGATTATCTGTTCGACGTGAACCAGCGCGCCAAGGCGTCGGCCGCCTATGTGATCGACGCGAACGGGATCGCGCTGGCCGCGAGCAACTGGCGCGAGAAGGCCACGTTCGTGGGGCAGCAATATCGTTTTCGCCCGTACTTCATCGATGCGATCCGGGGCGCACTGGGCCGTTTCTATGGCGTGGGTACGACGTCGGGCGAGCCAGGGTACTTCGTCTCGCAGCCGATTGTGGTGGATGGCCAGATTCGCGGCGTCGTGGTCCTCAAGCTCAACCTGGAGTGGTTCCAGCGTGCAGGTGCCGACGCCTCCGAGCCCGTCGTCGTGGCCGACGATCACGGCGTGATATTCCTGTCGTCCGAGCCGCGCTGGCAGTATCGGGCGCTCGCACCGCTCACCCCCGCGGTGAAGGCGGCGCTCGACAGCTCGCGTCAGTACTACAACCAGCACATCACGCCGCTCGCCTGGAGCGAGGACGAGCGGCTCGACGCCGACGGCGAGGTCGTGACCGTGCGCGACGGACGCGGCGCCGGAAAGATGCGCCGCTTTCTTGCTGTGCAGCGCAGGCTGGGCGAGCCGAATTGGACGCTGATGTACTTCGCGCCGCTCGATCAGGTGATCGCCAACGCCCGGATCGCGGCGGTGGCGGCGGGCTGTCTCGCGGCGTTTACCTGCTTGCTGGGGGTGGCATGGAACCAGCGGCGTCAGCGCGTACGCGACATGCTCAAGAGCCGTGAGCTGTTGCAATCGGCGTACGCGGAACTGGGCGAGCGCGTGGCCGAGCGCACCGCCGATCTGCAGTCGGCCAATGAACGCTTGCAGACCGAGGTGCAGGAGCGCTCGCGCACCGAGCACGAACTGCGCGAGGCACAGAGCGAACTCGTGCAGGCGTCCAAACTCGTGGCGCTGGGGCAGATGGCCGCAGGTATCACGCACGAACTCAATCAGCCGCTCTCGGCGCTGCGCAGCTTTTCCGACAACACACGCGTGTTGCTCGAACGTGCCGAGTACGGGGCGGCGCAAGAGAACCTGGAGGCCATCGCGTCGCTCACCGATCGCATGGGCAAGATCACCGGACAACTGCGGCTCTTCGCAGGCCGCGCACGCCGTGGCGACATGGAGGCGTCGGTGCGCCGCGCGCTCGACAATACGGTGACGCTGCTGCGCGGGCGTCTGGAGGACATCCCATTGACGACGACGTTTGCCGACGGATTAGACGACGTGTACGTCGCCTGCGAAGGACTGCGTCTCGAGCAGGTGCTGATCAATCTGGTGGGTAACGCTATCGACGCGGTAGGAAGCGTTTCCAGCCCGCAGGCACCGCCGTCGATCTGGATCGATGTGGAGGCCGACGACCTGTGGGTGCGCATTTACGTGCGCGACAACGGGCCGGGCATTTCTGAGGCACATATGCCGCGACTGTTCGAGCCGTTTTTCAGTACCAAGGAGGGGGGGCAGGGCATGGGGCTCGGACTCGCCATCTCGTCATCCATCGCCCAGGAGAACGGCGGCCAGTTGGTCGCACGCAACGTTCCTGGCGGTGGCGCAGAATTTCTCGTGACGCTGCGCCGCGTGCAACGCACCGGCGCGACAATCGCATGATGTACAAGAACCTTCAGATCTTATTTGTCGAAGACGACGAACTCGTGCGGCGTGCCACGCTGCAGAGCCTGCAACTCGCCGGACTCGACGCCTTCGGGCTTGCCTCGGCCGAAGCCGCGCGCGAGCGCATCACGCCGGATTTCGCCGGCATCGTCGTGTCGGACATTCGCCTGATCGGCATGAGCGGACTTGAGCTGCTCTCGCATCTGCGTCAGCACGCGCCCGAGGTGCCCGTGATCCTCGTGACCGGTCACGGCGATATTTCGATGGCCGTTCAGGCGATTCGCGACGGTGCCTACGACTTCATCGAGAAGCCGTTTGCGCCGGACCGTCTGATCGAATCGGCCAAGCGTGCGTTGGAAACGCGCAAGCTCATGCTGGAGAACCAGGCGTTGCGGCGCGAACTGGCGGAACAGGGCGGCCGCGCCTCGCGCATCATCGGGCGCAGTCCGGCAATGGAGACGCTGCGCACGCTCATCGCCAACGTGGCGATGACCGATGCGCCGGTGCTCATCAACGGCGACACGGGGACGGGCAAGGAGCTGGTGGCGCGCAGTCTGCATGAACTGTCGCGCCGCCGCGATGCGCCGTTCGTCGCGCTGAACTGCGGCGCGTTGCCCGAGGCGATTTTCGAGAGCGAGATGTTCGGTCACGAGGTGGGCGCGTTTACCGGCGCGGCCAAACGTCGCATCGGAAAGCTTGAACATGCGTCGGGCGGCACGTTGTTTCTCGACGAGATCGAGAGCATGCCGCTTGCGTTGCAGGTCAAGCTGCTGCGCGTTTTGCAGGAAGGTGTGCTGGAACGGTTGGGCTCGAATCAGTCGGTGCGTGTCGACTGCCGCGTGGTCGCTGCTGCGAAGGGCGATATGGAAGCGCTGGTGCGCGAGGGCACATTCCGTCGCGATCTGTATTACCGGCTGAATGTGGTGACGCTGGCGTTGCCGCCGCTGCGCGAGCGTCGCGAGGATATCCTGCCGCTGTTCGAGCACTTCATGCTGGACGCCGCCGTGCGCTATGGACGTCCGGCGCCCGTGGTCTCGGATCGGATGCGTCAGGAGCTGATGCAGGCAGACTGGCCGGGCAACGTGCGCGAGCTTCGCAATGCGGCGGATCGTCTGGTGCTCGGTGTGGCGAGTGCGCCCGAGGGCGACTCGCTCGCGCCGCTGCCGCTCAAGGAGCAGGTGGACCGCTTCGAGCGCGCCGTGCTGCAAGAGGCGCTGGAGCACAGCAAGGGCAACGTGGCGGCGACGGCCGAGGCGCTGCACGTGCCCAAGGCGACGCTGTATGAAAAGCTCAAGCGTTACGGACTTCACACGCGCAGTCAGGGCGAGGGCGGCGACAGCGGGCGTTGAGGGGACTCGGTGATGCAGGACGCCGAATTCGGCGACAAAACAAAAGCGCCCCGAAGGGCGCTTGCGTTGAGGCGAGGGAGGCCAGGCGATTCGGTGACGTGGCCCGGAGCCGCGACGTCAAGCCTGCTTGCCCAGTGCCGTCTCGATGAGTTTGTCGAGTTCCGCATATTCCGGCTCGCCCACGTATTGCTTGAGCACCTTGCCATTGCGATCCACGACGAAGGTCGTCGGCGTGAGCTGGACGTTGCCGTACTGCTTGGCCACGCTGCCGTCGGAATCCATCGCCACCTTGAACGGCAGTTGACGCGACTGCGCATAGTTCACCACGTACATCGGCGGGTCGTAGCTCATGGCAACCGCCACGAATTCCAGCCCTCGGCCTTTGTACTTCTCGTACGTCTGCACCATCGACGGCATTTCCTTCATGCACGTTGTGCAGCTCGTCGCCCAGAAGTTGACGAGATAGACCTTGCCCTTGAGTTGCTCGGTGCCGAGCTTTTGTCCCGAGAGCAGCGTGAACGTCGCGTCGGGCGCGCGCTTCTGTCCAACAAACGTGAAATACCCAGCGATCGCCACGATTGCGACGATCGCAATGGCGAGGATCTTGCTCATGGGAGACTTGCGGGGGGTCGTAGCGCTCATGACACAGCCGTGTGGGCGGATTGTTCAATGGGTGACGACGATTCTACTCTGATTTCCAACCGGGTTTCTGCCGCCCCGATTCTGCTGCTTCGATTCCACGGCCCCGATTCCGCAGCCCCGATTCTCAGCGCGTTGCGGCGGCGCGGCCGGCGCGTAGCTGGGTGCGGCCCTGCGCGATGGCGTTGTCGAGATAGGCGCCATAGAAGTCGGGGAGTCCTGCGCCGATCAGCGGGTCGGCGACGGGGTGTCCGCTCGTATCGAGGAACAAAACCGTCGGCGACACCTTCACGCCGTGAGCGCGCGCCCAGGCAACGCCCGTCGTCGTCGAGCCGTCGAACTCGCGCACCGGCGCTGTGCTGTCCATGCCGATCTCGCGCACCTCGTATTTGCCGCCGCGCACGAGCGGCGCAAGTTCGCGCTGGCGGATCGGGCCACAATAGACGCAGTCGCGCAGCGATACCAGCACGATCAGCGGGGTGTCGAGCGAAGCGGCACGGTGGGCGTGAGCGGCGAAGTCCGTCGCCAGCGGCACGCTGGCCTGTGCTTGCACCGCACGCGCACCGTCGTTCTGCGCGGGCGTTGCCGACCCGCCGCCGCCGTCACGCGGTGACGTGACGCCCGCGGTTTGCGCCGACGCGAAATTCCCCGCGGCAGGGCGCG
>NZ_KB290562.1:21520-23255 GCF_000282835.1 Pandoraea sp. B-6
GATGCCGGCGCCGCGACAGCCGCGCCAATGGCGAAGCCCGTCGTCAGCACCGCCAGCCCCCGCATCAGGCGACCGGCCCTTTGCCGGGGCGCAGGGGCGTGGCACCCGGGCTTGAGCGCCAGCGCGGATGCAATCGCCTCGCGTCGGTCGCAGACGCCGGTAGGCAATGGGCGGGATGAGTCGGCCGTGGTGGGTTTCATGCCGCCGATGATACCGGGATCTGCAACGGCGCGTTTTTCGTGTCGCAACACATGGCGGATAATGGCAATCTCCTTCCCTTCAGGCTCATTCTCCTGTCTATGAATCGCGTTATCCGTGTCTACGTCATGCTTGCCGCGGCCATGGTGCTCGCCGCCTGTTCCCCTCGCTACGATTGGCGCGAGGTGCACGACAAAGACGGCGGGTATGCCGCAACCTATCCCGCCAAACCGACGCAGGACGCGCGCGAAGTGAAGTTCGCCTCCGGCCCACTGCCTATGCGCATGCAAGCTGCCCGCGTCGATGCGGCACTCTTCGCCGTGGGCGTGGTGACGCTGCCCAAGGACGACGCAACGCTACGTCAAGCAGTCCTCGCCGAGTTGCAGCATGGCTTGCTCGCGAACGTGAACGACGGGGCCGCCGCGCCGGTGCAGGTCATGGTGCGTCAGGCGGGCGACGCGCCTGCGATTCCCGGACTGGGCGTATCCGCGCAAGGCAAGGCCAGCGACAAGACGGAGCGTTACGTTGCCGCCCGTTTCGTCGGTCGCGGCAATCACGTTTATCAAGTGGTCGTGCTGGCGACGAAGGCTCCCGCGAAGGACCAGGTCGACCAATTTCTCGATTCGTTCACGCTGGAGTGATCGCCGCTGCGCCTCGCGCCCGTTACGATGACGGGGCTTCGCGGTATTGCACGGCCTCTGCGACGTGATGGGCATCGATATCGCCAATGCCTGCGAGATCGGCTACCGTGCGCGCCACGCGCAGCACGCGATGATAGGTGCGTGCCGACCAATGGTGTTGCGTCACTGCGCGGTGCAGAACGTCCTGCGCGTTCGGCTGCAGGGCGCATTGCGCCTCCAGCGCACGGCTCGACAGGCCGCAGTTCAATTGGCCCTGGCGAGATAGCTGGCGCTCCCGCGCCTGCCTGACGCGTGTCGCCACGACTTCGCTGCGCTCGCCGCTGGCCGGCGCGGCGAATGTCTCGGCGCTCAGCGCCGGCACTTCGACGTGCAGGTCGATGCGATCGAGCAGCGGGCCCGAGAGACGATTGCGATATCGCGCCACGGCCTCGCTCGTACAGCGGCAATTGCGCGACGGATGTCCCAGGTCGCCGCACGGGCACGGGTTCATCGCGGCCACGAGTTGAAACGCGGCGGGGAACGTGGCGTGTCCGCCCGCGCGGGAGATCGTGACATGGCCCAACTCCAGCGGTTCGCGCAGGACTTCGAGCACGCGGCGCTGAAATTCAGGGAGTTCGTCGAGAAAGAGCACCCCGCGATGGGCCAGACTGATTTCACCGGGCCGCGGCGCGCTACCTCCGCCCACCAGCGCCGCGGCCGACGCCGTATGATGCGGCGCGCGAAACGGTCGCCGGCCCCAGTGGCGCATATCGAATCCCTGTGCGCTCAGGCTGGCCAGCGTGGCGGCCTCCACGGCCTGCGCCTTGCTCAGCGCCGGGAGCAGTCCCGCGAGCCGCGTCGCCAGCATCGACTTGCCGGTACCCGGTGGGCCGTAGAACAAGATGTGATGTCCGCCT
>NZ_KB290562.1:23386-26220 GCF_000282835.1 Pandoraea sp. B-6
CCAGTGGGACAACGGCGCGCGGCAGCGGCGTCGCCACGTCGGGCTCGGCGAGATGCGCGCAGACATCGAGCAAGGTGCGCGCGCCATAAACCGTGGCGCCCTCCACCAATGCGGCTTCCTGCGCGCTTGCCGCGGGCAGCACGAGCGCACGCGCCGACGGTTCGGCCAGCATGGCGCTCGCCATCGCCAATGCCCCGCGAACCGGACGCAACTCGCCGGTGAGCGACAACTCTCCCGCAAACTCGTGCGAGCGCAATCCGATGTCGGGGAGCTGACCGCTGGCCGCGAGGATGCCAAGCGCAATCGGCAGATCGAAGCAGCCAGACGCTTTGGGTAAATCGGCCGGCGCCAGATTGACCGTGATGCGCCGGGCGGGAAATTCGAACCGGCTGTTCTGCAACGCCGAGCGCACGCGCTCCCGGCTTTCCTTGACCTCGGTATCGGGCAGGCCGACCAGCGACAGGCCGGGCAGCCCGTTCGCCAAGTGCACTTCGACGGTGACCGCGCGGGCCGCCATCCCCGTGATCGCACGGCTGCTGACAACTGCCACTGACATCTCTCCTCCTTCGAACTATTGCGACGCATCACATCGATGTCGATAGTCGTCGCAGAACGCCGCGGCGCACAATGTTCAATCGGAGGAAATCGGGGGCGTGGAGGGTGTTTTCGGAGCGACGGCACCGACGGTTCGGCAAGGTCCGCTACGATTTAGGAGGATTCTGATCTCAGACTGAGAATCGGGAAGTGACGACACGCGGCAGTTGGGTGCGCCGCAGCGGGGCATGGCGTTGGCCTTCGGCCGCCGACGATGACAAAGGGCGCCCACGCGCCCCTTGTGTTTCGTCAGTCTTGCGCTTCGTTGCGCAGGCCTTCGAGTTCGGCCACGCGCTTTTCGAGCGCCTCGAGTTTTTCGCGCGTGCGCGCGAGCACCTGCGCCTGCACGTCGAATTCCTCGCGGGTCACCAGATCGAGCCGGTTAAAGCCCTGGTTGAGCAGGCTTTTGACGTTGCGCTCGATATCCTTGGCGGGGGATTGCTTGAGCAACTCACTCACCTTGGCTTGCATGTCTTGCAGGATCTCGTTCGGTTTCATAAGCCTTCCTCTCTTCGATTCTTCGCACCAACATGGTGCTTGCACCGTCAGTGTGCTTCGGCGCGCCGGTCTGACCGGTGCAAGGTGGTGCATCAGGGCGGCCGCCAACGTTGGCGCAACTCTAACACCGTTTCCTGCACCCAGCCAGCGCACACAACGGCGCAACCGTTACCCGGCAAGGATTTGATCTCGTTCGACACGCTGGGTTGTCGCCGGTGCCGGCACCGGCGCGCCACTTTGTCCCCGCAATTTTGCCAATTTTTTATCCCGGAATTTGTATCTTGCGCATCGCAGCGCATGGGGATGCGAGACCTGGCACGAGAGTTGCTGTACTCAGGTCAGAAACTGCCGCACGCTGCACCAAAACGTTAGATAACAACTCAGGGGAAAGTGATGAAGAAAGTGTCAACTGCGATGGCTGGCGTTGTGTTCTCCAGTGCGATGGCGATGTCTGCCGGCGCTTTTGCGCAGACGAGCGCCGATGGCGCGGCGCCCGCCACAGCGGCGAGTGCCGCGGCCGAACCGCTGACCGTGACCGCCAACATCGGTCTGTTCTCCGACTACCGCTTCCGCGGGATCTCGCAAACGGGCAAGCGCCCGGCGGTGCAGGGCGGTTTCGATATCGCACACGAATCCGGACTGTATGCGGGCGTATGGGCGTCGAACATCAGCTGGATTTCGGATGGCAATTCGGCGGTGAGCGCGCCGATCGAAATGGATTTCTACGGCGGCTGGAAGAAGGAAATCATCCCGGACTGGACCATCGATGTCGGGGGCCTGCAGTACTACTACCCGGGCACCTATCCGTCCGGGGCCTTCTTCCCGCGTCCGCATACGTTCGAACTGTATGCCGCCCTGGGCTGGAAAACCGTAACGCTGAAGTACTCGCACTCCATGACCCGTTTGTTCGGCCTCGTGAGTCCGGACGGCCAGGATACGTCGAACAGCGGCTACCTCGACCTCACGGCAACCTATGACATCGGCGTCTGGGGCCTCTCCGCGGTGGGTCACGTGGGGCATCAGTGGGTGCACAACTTCAGCGCGGCTGGCTACACCGACTGGAAGATCGGCCTGTCGAAAGACCTGGGCAAGAACTTCTCCGTGTCGGTCGCCTACGTCGATACGAACGCCAACGAGAAGTACTACACCGCCGCGAATTCCGGCAAGGTACTCTCCAAGGCGACGGTCGTCGTGGGGTTGTCGAAGACATTCTAAGGAGCGACTCAATATGAAGCTGATAACCGCAATTGTGAAACCCTTCAAGCTCGACGAGGTGCGCGAAGCCCTCTCGAACATTGGCGTGGCGGGGATTACGGTGACCGAAGTCAAGGGCTTCGGCCGCCAGAAGGGCCATACCGAGCTGTATCGGGGTGCAGAATATGTCGTCGACTTTCTGCCGAAGGTGAAGATCGAGGCGGTCATCGGCGACGCCCTGCTCGATCAGGCGATCGACGCCATCGAGCAGGCGGCCCGCACCGGCAAGATCGGCGACGGCAAGATTTTCGTGTCCAACGTCGAACACGTCGTCCGAATCCGTACGGGAGAGACCGGCGAAGACGCGCTGTGAAGGTCCTACAAAAGAGACAACAAATCATGAAAAAACTGCTTGCCAAACTGTTGCTCGTCGCCGCCTTCGCAGGCGTCGCGGGCACGATGGGCCTCGGCTCGACCGCCGCGCTCGCGCAGGACGCTTCGGCGCCTGCCGCCGCGTCGGAGACGGCGTCACCCGCAGCGACGGCTGC
>NZ_KB290563.1:0-430 GCF_000282835.1 Pandoraea sp. B-6
GTCGGCCCAGCCGTCGCTGTCGGGCGTGCCCGTCGCCGCGGGGGCCGCTGCCGCAGCCGCCCCGTTCGGCGTGCCGGCCGGCTTCGATGTCGACGGATTCCTGCGCAGTGCCAAGGTGTACTTCAACCGTCTGCAAGCGGCCTGGGACAAGGGCGATCAGGCCGATATCAACGAGTTCACCACGCCGCAGATGTTCGCGGAAATCAAGATGGACCTCGAAGAGCGCGGCAAGTCGGTCAACCGCACGGACGTCGTGCAACTCAATGCCGAACTGCTTGGCATCGAGGAATCGGCCGTCGAGTATGTGGCAAGCGTTCGCTTCTCGGGCCTGATCCGCGAAGCCGAGGGTGCCGCGGCCGAGCCGTTCAACGAAGTGTGGAACCTGACCAAGCCGGTGACCGGTAGCGGCGGCTGGGGGGTCGCCGGGGTT
>NZ_KB290563.1:440-54468 GCF_000282835.1 Pandoraea sp. B-6
TCGCCGGGATTCAACAGGCTAGCTAAGCGCACGACGGTTTTGCCGTAACCTGCCTTACAATGAGAGCCCGCGTCTAAAGCGCGGGCTCTTTTTTTTGCCGTCCGCCGATCGTTGCCGGGCGGCGTCTTTCGGTACGACCGGCGCGCATCGCCGGCCGACCGCCAAGCTCATGACCGTAGCCGCCAAAGCCTTTGCCGCCACCGTGAACCACTTGCTTGCCCGCGAACCGTGGGCGCGCGACCGTCTGCGCCATCACATCGGGGCGTCTGCCCGGCTGGCGATGTCGGCCATCGACCTGCGTCTGCGCGTGGGCGACGACGGCTATCTGGTCGCCGCCGATGCCAACCTGTCTTGCGACGTCAGCATCGCGGTGCCGCCGGCGGCGCTCGCCGACTTCGCGGGCGGCGGTCAGGCGGCTGTCATGCGACACGTCAAGATCGAGGGCGATGCCGAGTTTGCCAACACGGTCTCCTATCTGGCCCAGCATCTGCGCTGGGAGGTGGCCGAAGACCTGAGCAAGGTGATCGGCGACGCGGCGGCACACCGGGTGACCGAAACCGGCAAGGCGGCGGTGGCCGGCGCACGCCGCACCGGCGGCACGCTGGCGCGCTCGCTCGCCGATTACCTCGTGGAGGAGAACCCGCTGCTGGTCGGGCGTGGGCGCCTCGATGCGATGCGCAGCGGCATCGGCACGCTGCGCGACGATCTCGCGCGGCTGGAAAAGCGCCTGGAGAAGCTCGAACGCCAGACGGCCGGGCGCGATGCGGCAGCCGCCTCGGTATCCCGCCCCCTGGGAGGTCGCTGAACGATGCGCCTCCTGCGTCTGATCAAGATCTTTTTCGTCAGCTACCGCTACGGGCTCGACGAACTGGTGCTCTCGAGCATTCCTCATCCCATCGCACGCGGGCTGCTGCGCGTGTTGTCGTTCGGGCGCAGTGGGCTCAAAGCGCCGCGCGGCGAACGTTTGCGCCTCGCGCTTGAATCGCTGGGACCGATTTTCGTGAAGTTCGGACAAGTGCTCTCGACGCGCCGTGATCTGATGCCGCCCGATATCGCGCAGGAACTGGCGCGTCTCCAGGATCAGGTGCCGCCGTTTGATCCGGCAGTTGCCCGCGCGAGCATCGAGAAGTCGCTGGGTCACCCGCTCGAAGACGTCTTCGTGGAATTCGAGCGCATGCCGGTCGCGAGCGCCTCGATTGCGCAGGTGCACTTCGCCCGGGTTCGCGATGGCGAGCACGCCGGCAAAGAAGTCGCGGTCAAGGTATTGCGCCCGAATATGCTCAACGTGATCGACAGCGATCTGGCGCTCATGCGCGATCTCGCCGGTTGGGTCGAGCGGTTGTGGCCAGACGGCAAGCGGTTGAAGCCGCGTGAGGTGGTCGCCGAGTTCGACAAGTATCTGCACGACGAACTCGACCTGATGCGCGAGGCCGCCAACGCCGCGCAACTTCGTCGCAACTTCATCGACTCGGGCATGCTGATGGTGCCCGAGATCTATTGGGAATTCAGTTCCAGCGCCGTCCTCGTAATGGAGCGCATGCACGGGGTGCCGATCAGCCAGATCGACGTGCTGCGCGAGGCGGGCGTCGACCTCAAGAAGCTTGCGCGCGAGGGCGTCGAGATCTTCTTCACCCAGTTCCTGCGCGACGGCTTCTTCCACGCCGACATGCATCCGGGCAATATCCTGGTCAGTCTCGACCCGGCGACGTTCGGCCGGTATATCGCACTCGACTGCGGCATCGTCGGCGCGCTGTCCGAGTTCGACAAGAATTACCTCGCGCAGAACTTCCTCGCGTTCTTCCGTCGCGACTACCACCGGGTGGCATCGCTGCATCTGGAGTCGGGCTGGGTGCCGGCCGACACGCGGGTCGAAGAACTCGAAGGGGCGATTCGCGCCGTCTGCGAGCCTTACTTCGACCGGCCGCTCAAGGAGATTTCGCTCGGGCTCGTGCTCATGCGCCTGTTCCAGACGTCGCGCCGCTTCAACGTCGAGATTCAACCGCAGCTCGTGCTGTTGCAAAAGACGCTGCTCAATATCGAAGGTCTCGGCCGTCAGCTCGACCCGGATCTGGATTTGTGGAAGACGGCCAAGCCGTTCCTCGAACGGTGGATGGCCGAACAGATCGGCCCGCGCGGTTGGCTTGAACGGCTGAAAGCCGAAGCGCCGCAGTGGAGCAAGACGATGCCGCAACTGCCGCGGCTCATCCACCAGGCGCTCGCCGCGCATGCGCGTCCGCAGGACGACACCGTGCTGCTCGCGTTACTTCAGGAGCAACGCCGCACCAATCGGCTGCTGACGGGCGCGTTCTGTCTTGTGGGCGGCGTCGCCATCGGCGTGTTGACGGCATTTGTCTGGCTCTACGGCGGATTCTGAAAATAGCGGAGCCTATGGTGCCCATCGTCCGAACGCCTTACGTCGCATTTGCCGCCCCTCGAGAAGATGACCGCCCGGAGACGGGCGGTGCGTCCGCCGCGCCTGCCGCACCTTCCGTCCCGACTTTCTCCCATCGCGATCCGTCGCGCGCGGAATTCTGGGACGAGCGTTTCGCGAGTGCCTTCATGCCTTGGGATGCGGCCGGGGTGCCCAGGGCGCTGCGCGACTTCGTCGCAGGCGAGGGCGCACCCCGGGCCACGCTGATCCCGGGCTGTGGCTCGGCGTATGAGGCCGCGTGGCTCGACACGCAAGGCTGGCCGGTGCGGGCCATCGACTTCTCGGCGACCGCCGTCGCGTCGGCCAAGGCGGGGCTCGGTTCACACGCGGCGCTCGTGGAACAGGCCGATTTCTTCACCTATACGCCGCCGTTCGCGCTCGAGGTGGTCTACGAGCGGGCGTTTCTCTGCGCCTTGCCCCGCACCCTCTGGCAGGACTACGCACGCCGGATGGCGCAACTGCTGCCCCAAGGTGGACGTCTGGCCGGATTCTTCTTCCTCAAGGAAACGCTGAAGGGCCCGCCGTTCGGCATCGCGCCGGACGCCCTGGATGCTCTGCTCGGTCAGGACTTCGTCTGCGAGGCGGACCGGCTTGTCGACGACTCGGTGCCGGTCTTCGCCGGGGCCGAACACTGGATGATCTGGCGCCGGCGCTGAGCGTCGAACACGCCTTTTGGCGTCTCGGCGGTGACTGCGCACAGGCACCATCAGCATGCAACGTCACCTCAGACGCTAGGCAATTCCCGATATTTGCCGCCATCGAACCGGGCCGTCGCGATTTTTCCTCCCCGCGTCGCGCTCGCGCCGCTATAATCGGCCGAAATTTTTTCGCCAGGCGGCACAGCGGGCAGATAAAAGCGCTCCATCGCATCGGCCCCGTCATGCACGACCTGATTTTCTGTTGCCCGGAAGGCTGCGGCCCAAGGCGCGGTATCGTTCGCTTGCGCAGTGGCCGTTTGAGGCCGGACCGGGCGCAAGACGGACGCCGCCACGCCATGACCGACGCCCCGGGGATTGGCGGGGGCCGCGCTATGCTGATCTGGTTTGTCATACTGTATTGGGTCATTTCAGTGGCCATCGGGCTGTTGGCCGCCCTCAAGGTCCGCAATACCAAGGATTTCACCGTCGCCGGCCGTCGCCTGCCCTACGGCATGGTCATCGCCGTGGTCTTCGCCACCTGGTTCGGCTCAGAAGCGGTGCTCGGCATTCCCGCCACCTTCCTCGGCGAAGGGCTGCGCGGCGTGGTCTCGGATCCGTTCGGTTCGTCGATGTGCCTGGTGCTCGTCGGCATGTTTTTCGCCCGCAAGCTGTATCGCATGAACCTCATGACGATCGGCGACTTCTACAAGCTCAGGTACAACCGTACGGTTGAAGTGGTGACGAGTATCGCCATCGTGATCTCGTACCTCGGCTGGGTCGGTGCGCAGATCAAGGCGCTGGGACTCGTGTTTCACGCGGTGTCCGGCGGCGCAATGTCCGAGCCCATGGGCATGGTGATCGGCGCGGTCTCGGTGCTGGCCTATACGCTGCTCGGCGGCATGATCTCGGTGGCGGTGACCGACTTCGTCCAGATGATCATCATCGTCGTGGGGCTTGTGTACATCGCTGTGCAGGTCTCTGGCATGGTGCCGGGGGGGGCGAGCGCGGTGATCACACACGCGGCTCAGGCCGGCAAGTTCGCGTTCCTGCCGGAGTTGAACCCAACCGAAGTGCTGGCGTTCATTGCCGCGGGCATTACCATGATGTTCGGCTCGATTCCGCAACAGGACGTGTTCCAGCGCGTGATGTCGTCCAAGTCGGAGAATGTCGCGGTCGCCGGTTCGGTCACGGGCGGCGTGCTGTACTTCTTCTTCACGTTCATCCCCATCTTCCTGGCCTACTCGGCCCTGCTGATCGCCCCGTCGATGGTGCAGAAGTACATCGGCACCGATCCGCAACAGATTCTGCCGCAGTTGGTGCTCACTAGTGTGCCGGTCGTGGCGCAAGTAATGTTCTTCGGCGCGCTCCTCTCGGCCATCAAGAGCTGCGCGTCGGCCACGCTGCTGGCGCCCTCGGTGACGTTCGCGGAGAACATCGTCCGCCCGATGCTGCGCGGTCGTATCGACGACAAGCACCTGCTGCGACTGATGCGTATCGTCGTGCTCTGTTTCACGGCGCTGGTGCTGGTGTACGCGCTGAATTCCACGGCGTCGATCTTCCATATGGTCGAGAGCGCATACAAGGTCACGCTCGTGTGCTGCTTCGTGCCGCTGGCGTTCGGACTTTACTGGAAGCGTTCGAGCTCGCTGGGCGGCACGCTTGCCGTGCTCTTCGGCCTGATCGTCTGGATCGGGTGCGAATGGCTGGCGCCCGAGGCCATGGTGCCGGCGCAGTTGGCGGGGCTGGCGGCCTCGATCGCCGGCATGGTCGTTGGCTCGCTCCTCCAACCCAACGCAGCGCATGCGCAGTCGCGGGAGCCGCAGGCGTCGACGATCTGACGACCCAGGCCGGGAAGCCTTTCACTACGCGGATTACGGCAACGACCCATCTTGATCTTGGGTCGTTGCGGCCCCATATGTCGCTGGACAAATCCCGAAAGCCTTGTGAAGCGGTTATAATTCAAGGCTTTGCGCGCCTTTTTCCGTCGGAAAGTACCATGCCTATCTATGCCTATCGTTGCGAAACATGCGGTTTCGCCAAGGATGTGCTGCAAAAAATGAGCGATGATCCGCTCTCCCAGTGCCCGGAATGCGGCAAGGACACGTTTCGCAAGCAGGTGACTGCGGCCGGGTTCCAGCTCAAGGGTTCGGGGTGGTATGTGACCGATTTCCGTGGCGGTTCGGGCGGCGCGAGTGCCTCGGGCGCGGCGTCGACCTCGTCGGCGCCGGCAGCGGCGTCGGGCGAGAGCGCGACGTCGTCCGCTTCGGCCTCGTCGTCTGGCGGCGAGTCGTCGAGCGCGCCGGCGGCGAGCTGTGGCGGCGGGTGCGCCCGCCACTGAGATAGACAGAACGATGCGCGTTCGAGCCCGGCGGCCGGATGCGCCGGAACGCGGATTCGCCTGCTGACATACCCATAGCCGCCCACCTTCGCGAGCCCTGCCATGCGCGTTAAAAAACCCGCGTTGAAGACGATTTTCCTCACCGGCCTGCTGGTGCTGGTGCCGCTCGCCATCACGCTGTGGGTCCTCGGCCTGATCATCGGCACGATGGATCAGACCTTGCTGCTGTTGCCGGACGACTGGCAGCCGTCGCACCTCATCGGCATGCGCGTGCCCGGCTTCGGCGTGGTGGTGACGCTCGCGTTCGTGTTCGTCGTTGGCCTTCTGGCGCATAATTTCATCGGCCAGAAGCTGGTCGGCTGGTGGGAAGCCATCCTGACGCGCATTCCCATCGTTGGACCGCTGTATGGCAGCGTCAAGCAGGTGTCCGACACCTTGCTGTCGAGCAACGGCAACGCGTTTCGCAAGGCGTTGCTCGTGCGATATCCGCACGCGGATTCCTGGACCATCGCTTTCCTGACCGGCGCGCCGGGCGGCGACGTGGTCAATCATTTGCAGGGCGAGTTCGTGAGCGTCTATGTGCCGACGACGCCGAACCCGACGTCGGGTTTCTTCCTGATGATGCGGGCGAGCGACGTGGTCGAACTCGACATGACGGTCGATGCCGCCCTCAAGTACATCGTATCGATGGGCGTGGTGGCGCCCGCCCACAACCCGCGCCAGCAACGTCCCGGTCCGCTCCTCTGAGCCACCGGGAATCGCCGGCGTCATTTTTTGAAAATCGGAACAGCAAAATGTCCATGCGTACCTCCTACTGCGGTCTGGTGACCGAGCAACAACTGGGCCAAACGGTCAAGCTGTGTGGCTGGGTCAATCGCCGCCGCGATCACGGCGGGGTCATTTTCATCGACCTGCGCGATCGCGAAGGTCTGGTGCAGGTCGTGTGCGATCCGGACCGCGCGGAGATGTTCAAGGCCGCCGAAGGCCTGCGCAATGAATTCTGCGTGCAGATCACGGGCCTGGTGCGCAGCCGTCCGGCGGGCACCGAGAACGCCAACCTGACGAGCGGCAAGATCGAAGTGCTGTGCCACGCGCTCGAAGTGCTCAACCCGTCGGTCACGCCCCCGTTCCAGCTCGACGACGAAAACCTGTCGGAAACCACGCGCCTCACGCATCGCGTGCTGGATCTGCGTCGTCCGCAGATGCAATACAACCTGCGCCTGCGCTACAAGGTGGCGATGGAAGTGCGCAAATATCTCGACGCGCAAGGCTTCATCGACATCGAAACCCCGATGCTCACGAAGAGCACCCCGGAAGGCGCACGCGACTATCTGGTGCCCTCGCGTGTGAACGCCGGCATGTTCTTCGCGTTGCCGCAGTCGCCGCAGCTCTTCAAGCAGCTCTTGATGGTGGCCGGCTTCGACCGCTATTACCAGATCACCAAGTGCTTCCGCGACGAAGACCTGCGCGCTGACCGTCAGCCGGAATTCACGCAGATCGACTGCGAAACCTCGTTCCTCACGGAGCAGGAAATCCGCGATCTGTTTGAGAACATGATTCGTCACGTGTTCAAGGAAGCCATCGACGTCGACCTCGATGCCAAGGTGCCGGTCATGGAGTACGCGGAAGCGATGCGTCGCTTCGGCTCCGACAAGCCCGATCTGCGCGTGAAGCTCGAATTCACCGAGCTGACCGACGTGATGGGCGACGTGGACTTCAAGGTGTTCTCGGTGCCGGCCACGACCGAAGGCGGTCGCGTGGTTGCGCTGCGCGTGCCGGGCGGTGCGGAGATCTCGCGTAGCGAAATCGACGCCTACACCGATTTCGTGAAGATTTACGGCGCGAAGGGCCTGGCGTGGATCAAGGTCAACGAAGTGGCCAAGGGCCGCGACGGTCTGCAAAGCCCGATCGTGAAGAATCTGCACGACGCCGCCGTTGCCTCGATTCTCGAGCGTACCGGCGCGCAGGACGGCGACATCATTTTCTTCGGTGCGGACAAGGCCAAGGTGGTGAACGACGGCATCGGCGCGCTGCGCCTGAAGATCGGTCACTCGGAATTCGGCAAGAGCCACGGCCTGTTCGAAGCCGGCTGGCGTCCGCTGTGGGTCGTCGACTTCCCGATGTTCGAGTACGACGAGGAAGATGCCCGCTGGGTCGCGTGCCATCACCCGTTCACGAGCCCGAAGGACGAGCACATCGACTACCTCGAGACCGATCCGGGCAAGTGCCTGGCCAAAGCCTACGATATGGTGCTCAACGGCTGGGAAATCGGCGGCGGTTCGGTCCGTATCTTCCAGGAAGACGTGCAGAGCAAGGTGTTCCGTGCGCTCAATCTCGGTGAGGAAGAAGCGCGCGCGAAGTTCGGCTTCCTGCTCGACGCGCTGCAGTACGGCGCGCCGCCGCACGGGGGCATTGCGTTCGGTCTCGACCGCGTCATCACAATGATGGCCGGCGCCGATTCGATCCGCGACGTGATCGCGTTCCCGAAGACGCAACGTGCGCAGGATCTGCTCACGCAGGCACCGTCATCGGTCGACGAGCGTCAACTGCGCGACCTGCATATCCGTCTGCGCCAGCCGGAAGCGCCCAAGGCCTGACGTGGCTCACGGGGTCGCTCGTCGGCCCCGCACGCAAGCTGAAAACCCCCTCTGCCGTCAGGCGAGGGGGTTTTCGTTTTTCGGGGGCATCGCGCATGCCGCAACACCCGGCGTTTGCCCTATACAATGCGTCATCGGTGCCGGTCTTCGGTGCCGTTCTCGAATCGCCACCTGCATGAAACCCTTCAAGATTCCCGAATCCGTGCTCGTCGTGATCTATACGCCGGCGCTCGATGTTCTGCTCATCGAGCGTGCCGACGCCGAGAACTTCTGGCAGTCGGTCACCGGCAGCAAGGACCGGCTCGACGAACCGCTGCTCGAGACGGCCGTGCGCGAAGTCTTCGAGGAGACCGGTATTCGCGTGGCAAACGGAACTGCGGTGCCCGCCGCTGCGCTGACCGATTGGCAGCACGAAATTCAGTACAACATCTATCCGCGTTGGGCCCATCGTTATGCGCCGGGCGTGACGCGCAATACGGAACACTGGTTCGGCTTGTGCGTGCCGCAGAACACCGCCGTGACGCTCTCGCCGCGCGAGCATGTCGCCTATGCGTGGCTGCCGTGGGAAGCGGCCGCCGCGCGTTGTTTTTCACCGTCGAACGGCGATGCCATCCGGCAGTTGCCGTTGCGCGTGCGCTAGCCGCGGCACGGCACGCCGATGAGCAAGTCCCTGCCGTTCTCCCGCGATAACGATCTGACGCTGCTCTATCTCGGTCAGCGCTACTTCACAGCGCTCATTGCCGCCATCGATGGCGCCACCCGCGACGTGGCGCTCGAGACGTATATCTTTGAGGCCGACGAGGCGGGGCAGCAGGTCGCCGCAGCGCTGCAACGCGCCGCGCAACGCGGCGTTGCGGTACGCGTCATCCTCGACGGCATCGGCACGAGCCGCCGACTGCCGTTTCTCGCCGATTGGCGCGAGCGCGGTGTGGCGTATCGCATCTACAATCCGCGGCTGTTCGGCAAGTTCGGTTTCTCGCGCACGCACCGCAAGCTGGCCATCGTCGATCACGCGGTGGCATTTGTCGGCGGCATCAACATCATCGACGACGACAACGCCGGTGGCGACACCCGCATGGACGATCCGCGCTGGGACTTTGCCGTGCAATGCCGCGGTCCCATCGTCGCCGAAATCTCCATCGCGTTTCACATTCAGTGGCTGCGCCTCGCGCCGGGGTATCTGGGGACGCCGTTCCGTCATCGGCGCCGCGGGCAACGTGGGCGTCTGCACGCGCCTTACGCCGGTCAGGCAGCCTTCGTGGCACGCGATAACCTGCACAATCGTCGCGCGGTCGAAAAGGCGTACCTGATGGCGCTGGGCCGCGCGCGCCACGAGGTTTGGCTCGCGAATCCCTATTTCGTGCCCGGCCGCCGGCTGCGACGTGCACTGACGCAGGCGGCCCGACGCGGCGTGGCGGTGCATCTGCTGATCGGCCGCAACGAGTTCCGCCTGCTCGATGCCGCGGTGCCCTGGCTTTACGCCAAGTTGCTCGATGCCGGCGTGCGCATCGGCGAGTACGACGTGCGTCAACTGCATGGCAAGGTGGCCGTCGTCGACGACGTATGGGCGACGGTCGGCTCCTCCAATCTGGATGCGCTGTCGCTGTTCCTGAATCACGAAGCCAACGTGGTGGTGCTCGACGATCCGCTGGTCATCGAACTGCGCGATCACATCCGCCGAGCCTTTGACGAGGCGCGTCTCATCGACCCCGCCCGCTACGGCGCACGCTCGCGCTGGCGGCGCTTCCGCCAGTGGATGGCGTATCGCCTCTATCGCCTGACGATGCGGCTCCTCACGCGCGGCAAATACGACTGATTTTCGGGCGGATGCCGACGGATGATCCGCCGTTGCTCATGGCTCTCGGCCCTGTGCCGACGTCGCCGAACCCCGCCCTCCGACGGCTACCGATTAGGTATTCCGATCTAATAAATTCCTTGTTCGCCCATGGGTGTCCCCCAATAATAGGACGGCCGTTCGATTTTTTGGTTAGCATCGGAGAACGGATAACCAAAGCGATGCCAAAGATATGCGAAAGGGTGAACAGACACGAGCCGCCATCCTGAATGCCGCGCTGGAACTTGCGGGGCGCGATGGACTTGAGGGGCTGACGATCGGCTTGCTGGCTGATCGTATGCAGATGAGCAAGAGCGGCGTCTTCGCGCATTTCGGTTCGCGCGAGGACTTGCAGATTGAAGTGCTGCGCGAATATCACCGGCGTTTCGAGGACGAGGTGTTCGCCCCCGGGATGGAAGCCCCGCGCGGCTTGCCGCGACTCAGGGCGCTGGTGGATCGCTGGATGGACAAGCGCATTCGCGAGGTGACGACGGGCTGTATCTATATCAGCGGTGCCGTCGAGTACGACGATCGCGCGGCCAGCCCGGTGCGCGAGGCCTTGGTGAAGAGCGTGCGGTTGTGGCGATCGGCCCTGCTGCGCGCGATCACGCAAGCGAAGGAGGAGGGGCATTTGCGTGCGGACACCGATCCGCGTCTGATGCTCTTTGAAATGTACAGCCTGACACTTGGCTTGCATCACGACGCGCGGTTCCTCCGGGAGCCGGGGGCCGTCGAGATGACCCGGGTGGCGCTGGAAAAACTGATTTCGTCTTATCAGCGCGGGTGAGGCGCGAGCCGTCCGCGATTCAATTCGATTTGTTCGGAGGAGTAGGTCATGGGACAGTACAACGCGCCGCTGCGCGACATGCAATTCGTTTTGCACGAACTGCTGGGCGTGGAAAACGAATTGAAGGCATTGCCGAAACACGCGGACATCGATGCCGACACCATCAACCAGGTGCTCGAAGAGGCTGGCAAGTTCTGCAGCGAAGTCGTCTTCCCGCTGAATCAGGTGGGTGATCGCGAGGGTTGCAAGTACGAAGGCGATGGCGTCGTCACGACGCCGACCGGCTTCAAGCAGGCCTATCGGCAATACGTCGAGGCCGGCTGGCCCTCGCTGGCGTGCGACCCCGCGTTCGGAGGCCAAGGGCTGCCGCAGGTCGTCAACAACGCCCTGTATGAAATGCTCAACTCCGCCAACCAGGCCTGGACGATGTATCCCGGCCTGTCGCACGGCGCTTACGAGTGCCTGCATGCGCATGGCACGCCTGAGCAGCAATCCACCTATCTGCCGAAGATCGTATCGGGCGAATGGACCGGTACGATGTGCCTGACCGAGCCGCACTGCGGCACCGACCTGGGCATGCTGCGCACGAAGGCCGAGCCGAATGGCGACGGCTCGTACGCCATCTCCGGCACCAAGATCTTCATCTCCGCCGGCGAGCACGACATGGCCGCCAACATCGTCCACCTTGTGCTGGCCCGCCTGCCGGACGCGCCGCCGGGAACGAAGGGTATCTCGCTGTTCGTTGTGCCGAAGTTCATCCCCGACGCGAATGGCGCACCGGGTGAGCGCAACGGCATCAAGTGCGGCTCGATCGAGCACAAGATGGGCATTCACGGCAATGCCACCTGCGTGATGAACCTCGACGGCGCGCGCGGCTGGCTCGTTGGCGAACCGAACAAGGGCCTGAATGCCATGTTCGTGATGATGAACGCCGCGCGTCAGGGCGTGGGCATGCAGGGCATGGGCCTGACGGAAGTCGCCTACCAGAACTCGTTGGTGTACGCGAAGGAGCGCATTCAGATGCGCTCGCTCACCGGCCCGAAGGCGCCGGACAAGCCGGCGGATCCGATCATCGTGCATCCGGACGTGCGCCGCATGCTGCTCACGCAGAAAGCCTATGTGGAAGGCGGTCGCGCGTTCTCTTACTGGACCGCGCTGCACATCGACAAGGAGCTGTCGCACGGTGACGAAGCCGAGCGTCGGGAAGCCGCCGATCTGGTCGCGCTGCTCACGCCGATCATCAAGGCCTTCCTGACCGACAACGCGTTCGAGTGCACCAACCATGCGATGCAGATTTACGGCGGCCACGGCTTCATCTCCGAGTGGGGCATGGAGCAGTATGTGCGCGACGCACGCATCAACATGATCTACGAGGGCACGAACTCGATTCAGGCGCTCGACCTGCTGGGCCGCAAGGTGCTCGGCGACATGGGGGCGAAGCTCAAGAAGTTCGGCAAGCTCGTGCAGGACTTCGTCGAGGCCGAAGGCACGAGGGAAGAAATGCAGGAGTTCGTCAATCCCCTCGCGGACATCGGCGACAAGGTGCAGAAGCTGACGATGGAAATCGGCATGAAGGCCATGGCCAATCCAGACGAAGTGGGCGCCGCCTCGGTGCCGTATCAGCGCGTGGTCGGGCATCTCGTGTTCGCTTACTTCTGGGCACGCATGGCGCGCATCGCGCTTGACAAGCAAGGCAGCGGCGACAAGTTCTACGAATCGAAGCTCGCCACGGCGCGTTTCTATTTCGCCAAGTTGCTGCCGGAGACCGCGTCGCAAATCCGCATGGCCCGTGCCGGTGCGAAGACGCTGATGGAAGTCGACGTCGACCTGTTCTGAGAGCGGAGGAGATCACCGTGAGCCAAACCAACAAACCCCTGGTCGTACGCAAGGTCGCTGTGCTGGGCGCCGGCGTGATGGGTGCGCAGATTGCCGCGCACCTCGTCAATGCGAAAGTGCCCGTCGTGCTGTTCGATCTGCCGGCCAAGGAAGGCCCGAAGAATGGCATCGTCCTGCGTGCCATCGACGGCCTGAAGAAGCTGAGCCCCGCGCCGTTCGCCGACAAGGCCGACGCCCAATACATCGAAGCGGCGAATTACGAGGACGACCTTGCAACCCTCGCCGGCTGCGACGTGGTGATCGAAGCGATCGCCGAGCGCATGGACTGGAAGCATGACCTGTACAAGAAGGTCGCGCCGCATCTGGCCAAGCACGCAATTTTCGCGTCGAATACGTCGGGCCTGTCGATCACTGAACTCTCGGAAGGCTTCGATGCCGATCTGAAGTCGCGCTTCTGCGGCGTGCACTTCTTCAATCCCCCGCGCTATATGCATCTGGTCGAATTGATCCCGACCGCCACCACGGCGCCGGAGATTCTCGACCAACTCGAAACGTTCCTCACGTCCACGCTCGGCAAGGGCGTGGTGCGCGCGAAGGATACGCCGAACTTCATCGCCAACCGCGTGGGCGTGTTCTCGATTCTGGCGGTGTTCGCCGAAGCGCAGAAGTATGGCATTCCGTTCGATGTGGTCGATGACCTGACCGGCAGCAAGCTGGGTCGTGCCAAGTCGGCCACGTTCCGCACGGCCGACGTGGTCGGTCTGGACACGATGGCGCACGTGATCAAGACGATGCAGGACGGCCTCAAGGACGACCCGTTCGCCCCGACGTATGCCACGCCGCCGGTGCTCAAGGCACTCGTAGAAAAGGGCGCGCTGGGTCAGAAGACGGGCGCGGGTTTCTACAAGAAGGAAGGCAAGGTCATCAAGGTGCTCGACCCGCAATCGGGTGAGTATGTCGAGTCGGGCAAGAAGGCCGACGAGATGGTCGTGCGCATTCTGAAGAAAGCGCCGGCCGAGCGTCTGCGTCTGCTGCGCGAATCGACGAACCCGCAAGCCCAGTTTCTGTGGGCGGTGTTCCGCGATGTGTTCCATTACATCGGTGTGTATCTCGAGCAGATCGCCGACAACGCACGTGAAATCGACTTCGCGATTCGCTGGGGCTTCGGCTGGAGCACCGGTCCGTTCGAGGACTGGCAAGCTGCGGGCTGGAAGGACATTGCGCAGTGGGTGCAGGAAGACATCGACGCCGGTCAGGCGCTCTCGAGCGCGCCGCTGCCCAAGTGGGTGACGAGCGGCAAGGTCGCCGAGGCGGGCGGTGTGCACACGGCGAATGGCTCGTATGCACCGGCCAAGGACGCGTTCGTTGCGCGCAGCACGCTGCCGGTGTATCAGCGTCAGGTTTTCCCGGCCTCGCTCGTGGGCGACGCCAGCGCCGACCCGCGCAAGTTCGGCAAGACCATCGAGGAGAACGACGCTGTGCGCCTGTGGGTCGACGAGACCCCGGGGCAGGACGACGTGCTTATCGTCTCGTTCAAGTCGAAGATGAACACCATCGGGCCGGCCGTCATCGACGGGCTGACCCGCGCGATCGATCTGGCCGAGCAGCACTATCGCGGTGTGGTCGTATGGCAGCCCACCTCGCTCAAACTCGGTGCGCCGGGTGGTCCGTTCTCTGCCGGCGCCGATCTCGAAGCGGCCATGCCCGCGTTCATGATGGGCGGGGCGAAGGGTATCGAGCCGTTCATCAAGAAGTTCCAGGACGGCATGATGCGTGTGAAGTACGCGCAGGTGCCCGTCGTCTCGGCCGTCTCCGGTATTGCGCTGGGCGGCGGGTGCGAGCTGTTGCTGCATAGCGCGAAGCGCGTGGCGGCGCTCGAGAGCTACATCGGTCTCGTGGAAGTCGGTGTCGGGCTGGTGCCGGGCGGCGGCGGCCTGAAGGAAGCGGCGATCCGCGCAGCGGAAGCCGCGAGTGCCGCGGGCAGCGTGCAGTATCTCCAGTTCGTGACCAAGTCGTTCACCAATGCGGCGATGGCGAAGGTCTCGGCCTCGGCGCTCGACGCCCGCGACATGGGCTATCTGAAGCCGACGGACACCATCGTGTACAACGTGCACGAACTGCTGTCGGTCGCCCGTAACGAGGCGCGCGCGCTGGCCATTGCCGGCTACCGTCCGCCGCTCAAGCCGGCTGGCATTCCTGTCGCCGGTCGCTCGGGGATCTCGACCATCAAGGCGTCGCTCGTGAATATGCGAGACGGCAACTTCATCTCGGCGCACGACTTCCTGATCGCCTCGCGCATCGCCGAAGCCGTTTGCGGCGGCGACGTGGAGGCCGGCAGCCTCGTGAACGAAGAATGGCTGCTGGCGCTCGAGCGTCGCGCCTTCATCGACCTGCTGGGCACGTCGAAGACCCAGGAACGCATCATGGGCATGCTGCAATCCGGCAAGCCGGTGCGCAACTAAGCCGATCGGAGACTGACATGAGCAAACAACTGCAAGACGCCTACATCGTTGCCGCCACGCGCGCGCCGATCGGCAAGGCACCCAAGGGCAGCTACAAGAACACGCGTCCGGACGACCTGCTCGCGACCATTCTCAAGAGTGCGCTCGCGCAGGTGCCGGATCTCGATCCTAAGGTCATCGAGGACGCCATCATCGGCTGTGCCATTCCCGAAGCCCAGCAGGGCCTGAACGTGGCGCGTATCGGCGCGCTGCTCTCGGGTCTGCCGAACACGGTGGGCGGGGTGACCGTCAACCGTTTCTGCGCCTCGGGCCTCACGGCGCTCGCGATGGCGGCGGACCGCATTCGTGTGGGCGAAGCCGACGCAATGTTCGCCGGGGGTATCGAGAGCATGAGCATGGTGCCGATGATGGGCAACACGCCGTCGCTCTCGCCGTCGATCTTCGAGCGCGACGAGAACGTGGGCATCGCGTACGGCATGGGGCTGACCGCCGAGAAGGTGGCGCAGCAATGGGGCGTGACGCGCGACGCGCAGGACGCCTTCGCGCTGGCCTCCCACCAGAAGGCGATCCAGGCGCAACAGGCGGGCGAATTCACGAACGAAATCACGCCGATCGAGATCGTCGAACGCTTCCCGAATCTGGCCACCGGCGACGTGTCGATCAAGACGCGCACGTTGTCGCTCGACGAAGGCCCGCGGCCGGATACGTCGATCGAAGGGCTCGGCAAACTGCGTCCGGTCTTCGCGAACAAGGGGTCGGTCACGGCCGGCAACAGTTCGCAGACGTCGGATGGTGCCGGCGCGCTGCTCGTCGTGAGCGAGAAGATTCTCAAGCAGTTCAACCTCACGCCGCTCGCCCGTTTCGTGTCGTTCGCCGTGCGCGGCGTGCCGCCCGAGATCATGGGTATCGGTCCGAAGGAGGCGATTCCCGCGGCCCTGCGCGCGGCGGGCCTGTCGCAGCAGGACATGGACTGGATCGAACTGAACGAGGCGTTTGCCGCGCAGGCCCTTGCCGTCATCAAGGATCTGGATCTCGATACCCGCAAGGTCAACCCGATGGGCGGCGCCATCGCGCTGGGCCACCCGCTGGGCGCGACCGGTGCGATCCGCGCCGCGACCGTGGTGCACGCGCTGCGCCGTCACAACCTGAAGTACGGGATGGTGACCATGTGCGTGGGGACCGGCATGGGCGCGGCGGGGATTCTCGAGCGCATGTAAGCGGGCGCGCCGTAGGCCGTCGGCTGGCAATCGTCAGACGTGCGGCGTACGACGGCCCAGGGCGCCGGGGTGCGGTTTCGCAACAGCGCGACCGCCCCCGGCGTTCTCATCTACGGCGGGCAGTGACCCGGCGTCGCCAGAGGCCCGGAACATCCGAGGAGACACACGAGATGGAAGACGTATTGGTGCATCGCCAGGGCGCGGTGCAGGTGCTGACCTTCAACCGCGCGCACAAGAAGAATGCGATTACCGCCGCGATGTATCAGGCAATGGCCGAAGGCATTGCCGAGGCGGAGGCCGATCCGTCGTTGCGCGTGATCCTGATCCAGGGGCAGCCGGAGGCCTTTTCGGCGGGCAACGATCTCGAAGACTTCCTGAAAAACCCGCCGAAGGACGACGACGCCCCCGTGTTCCAGTTCCTGCGTGCGATCAGCCGGGCGACCAAACCCATTGTCGCGGCCGTGGCGGGCAATGCGGTCGGCGTCGGCACGACGCTGCTGCTGCACTGCGATGTGGTGTATGCCACGCAAACCGCTCGCTTCTCGCTGCCGTTTTCGCAACTGGCGTTGTGTCCGGAGGCGGCGTCGAGCTGGCTGCTGCCGCGCGTGGCGGGCTACCAGCGTGCCGCCGAGAAGCTGCTTTTCGGCGAGCCGTTCGACGTGAATGAGGCTGTTGCGATGGGCTTCGTCAACCGTGCTGTGCCGGCGGACGAACTGGCCGACTACGCCGCGAAGCGTGCCGCGCAACTCGCGGCCATGCCGGCGGCGTCGCTGCGCGTGACCAAGCAGTTGATGAAGGGCGACAGCGCGCAAGCGGTGCAGTCGCGTATTCGCGACGAGGCGTTGGAGTTCGGCAAACGGCTCGTTTCTCCGGAGGCGCGTGAGGCGTTCACGGCGTTCTTCGAGAAGCGTAAGCCGGATTTCAGTCAGTTTTCATAACGCCCCCGCCGTCGCCGGGAAGACTCGGCGGCACAGCAGGCGCATCAACGCCGCACGCCTCATTCTGCGAGGCGGCGGCGTTTTTTTCGTTGGCGGACGCTCAGCTCGCCGTGTCGAGCTTGGGCAGCGGGCGCGGACGGCGATCTTCGTCGGTCGCCACGTAGGTGACCATCGCCTCGGTGACCTTGACGATCTCGTGCGACAGGCGCATGCGTTGCGCATACGCCTCGACGTAGACGGTGATCGACGTATTGCCGGTCTTCACGATCGTCGCGTAAAAGCTCAGCAGGTCGCCCACGAACACCGGCTCCTTGAACAGGAACGAGTTGACGGCAATGGTCGCCACGCGGCCATTGGCGCGCTGTGCGGCGGGGATCGAGCCGGCAATGTCGACCTGCGACATGATCCAGCCGCCGAATACGTCGCCGTGGGCATTGGCGTCGGCAGGCATCGGCAGCACGCGCAACGCCAGTTCTTTTTCTTCGGGCAGGGCCGTGAGGGCAGCAGTCGAGGTACTCATGAGGATCCTTGCGTGAGCCGGGAAGACTGCGAAAGTCGGAAACCGCGAGAAAGACGGCGACGGCACGCCGCTGCCGGTCCTGCTTCGGGTTTCCACGGGCGGGAGAGCCGCCCGGCGTCGGCTCAGCATGAGACGCCGGGTTCTGCGAAAATACGCCATCGACGATTTTAGCGGAAAGCCCTCGAACGAGCCGGACGCCGCCCCTCCCCATCATGAGACGTTACTCTTCGGCCGAGCCTGCACCGACGGCCTCCGACGCCGCTCGCCCCCCCCGCGGCGACTGGCAAGTCATCAAATCGCTGTTCCCGTATCTGCTCGAATTCCGCGGACGCGTCACGCTGGCGCTGTCGTGTCTCGTCATGGCGAAGGTGGCCAACCTCGGCGTGCCCATCATCATGAAGCACATCGTCGACGGGCTCGGCCCCGTGGCGACCTTCTCCGCCACGGCGCGCGCATCGGGCGATGCAAGCCTGATCGTCGTGGGCGGGCTCGGTCTGCTGGTCGTGGCATATGGGGTGGTGCGCCTGTCCACGTCGCTCTTCACCGAACTGCGGGAAATGTTGTTCTCGAAGGTGACGGAGAGTGCGGTGCGGCAGATCGCGCTCAAGGTGTTTCGCCATTTGCACGCGCTGTCGCTGCGCTTTCACCTGGAGCGTCAGACGGGCGGCATGAGTCGCGACATCGAGCGCGGCACGCGGGGCATCCAGTCGATGATCTCGTACTCGCTCTACAGCATTCTGCCCACGCTCATCGAGGTGGCGCTCGTGCTCGGCTTCTTCGTCGTGCGCTACGACGCGTTTTACGCCATCGTCACGCTCGTGGCACTGTCGTTCTACATCGTGTTCACGGTGAAAGTCACGGAGTGGCGCACGCATTTTCGTCGCACGATGAACGAACTCGACTCGAAAGCCAACGCGCGCGCCATCGATTCGCTGATCAACTACGAGACGGTGAAGTATTTCGGCAACGAGGCGTTCGAGACGCAGCGTTACGACGAGAACCTCAAGCGCTATCGCGCCGCGGCGATTCGGTCGCAGAACTCGCTCTCGGTGCTGAATTTCGGACAGCAGGCGATCATCGCGACCGGACTCATCCTGATTCTCTGGCATGCCACCCAAGGCGTGATGAGTGGCCGCATGACGCTCGGCGACCTGGTGCTCGTCAACACCTTCATGCTGCAGCTCTACATTCCGCTGAATTTCCTCGGCGTGATCTATCGCGAACTCAAACAGGCGATGACCGACATGGATCGCATGTTCACGTTGCTCGACGTGAATCGCGAAGTTGCCGATCCGCCGGGTGCGGCGCCACTTGTCTGTCATGGCGGCACCGTGCGTTTCGAGCACGTGAATTTCGGGTACGAGGCGTCGCGCCAGATTCTGCACGACGTCGATTTCACCGTGGCGGCGGGCACGACCACGGCTGTCGTCGGGCACAGCGGCTCGGGAAAATCGACACTCTCACGCCTGCTGTTCCGCTTCTACGACGTCGGCTTCCCCGGCGCGGCGGCGGGGCGCATCACCATCGACGGGCAGGACATTCGCGACGTCACGCAGGACTCGCTGCGCGCGGCCATCGGTATCGTGCCGCAGGACACTGTGCTGTTCAACGACACGATCTACTACAACATCGCGTACGGCAATCCGTCGGCGTCGCGCGAGCAGGTCATCGCCGCGGCCCGTGCGGCGCATATCCACGACTTCATCGAGAGCCTGCCGGCCGGCTATGAATCGATGGTCGGCGAGCGCGGGCTCAAGCTCTCCGGCGGCGAGAAGCAGCGCGTGGCGATTGCGCGCACCCTTCTCAAGAATCCGCATATCCTGATTTTCGACGAGGCGACCTCGGCGCTGGACTCGCGCTCCGAGCAGGCGATTCAGGCGGAATTGCGCAACATCGCCCGTGAACGCACGACGCTTGTCATCGCGCACCGCCTCTCGACGGTCGTGCACGCCGCGCAGATCATCGTGCTCGACAAGGGCCGCATCGTGGAGCGTGGCACGCACGACGACCTGCTGCGTGCCGAAGGACTCTACGCGCAGATGTGGGCGTTGCAACAGCAGCGTCGCGACGGGGAGGGCGATGCCGAGGCGTCGCACTTCGCCACGGTGGTGTCCTGAGGGCGCTTGGCAACTCGGCCGTCGGGCGGAAGGCAGGACGGTTGAGCCGTTGGGCAGTTGGACGACTGGCGCGGACGCGGGTCTGTGCGCCGGCCGGACGATTGAGTAGACTAGCGCGCTGACATCGCCGACGCGGGAGTGCCGCATGGAAATCAAATGGCTCGAGGACTTCGTGTCGCTCGCCAAGACGAACAGTTTCAGTCGTTCGGCCGAGTTGCGCCATGTGACGCAGCCGGCGTTCTCGCGCCGGATTCAGTCGCTCGAAGCGTGGCTTGGCAGTGAACTGATCGACCGATCGAGCTATCCCACGCGCCTCACCGCGGCCGGCGAAGTGTTCTACGAGCAGGCGCTGGCATTGCTCTCGCAAGCGCAGGAGGCGCGCGCCTTGCTGCGCGAACAGCGCTCGGCCGACCATTCGGTGCTCGATTTCGCCGTGCCGCACACGCTGTCGATGACGTTCTTCCCGCGATGGCTCAAGGCGCTGGAGAAGCGTCTGGGCCTGTTGCGCAGCCGTTTGCGTGCGCTCAACGTGCACGACGCGGCGATGTCGCTGACCGATGGAGGCTGCGATCTCCTGATGTGCTACTACCATCCGAGCCAGCCCTTGCAACTCGATGCGGCGCGCTACGAGATGATCGTGCTCGGCAGCGAGCGGTTCAGCCCCTACAGCGCCCCGACGCCGCAAAAGCGCGCCCGCTTCAAGCTGCCCGGCACGCCCGACGCGCCGGTGCCCTACCTCGCCTACACGGCGAATGCCTATCTCGGCCGGATGACCGATCTGCTCGCCGGCGACGCGTCGAGCCGGCTGCATCTGGACAAGGTGTACGAGACCGACATGGCCGAGGCGCTCAAGGCCATGGTGCTCGCCGGACACGGTGTGGCCTTTCTGCCGGAAAGCGCCGTGGTCGATTCGGTCGCGCGCGGCGAGTTGGTCGATCTCGCGCCCCCGGGCAAGGCGGCGGCCCCATGGCATCTGGACATGGAGATTCGCCTGTATCGCGACCGTCTGGCCTATACCGACGCCAGCAACCGGCGCGAGCTGACCAAGCGCGATGCGCTCGAGGCGTTCTGGCAAGCCGTGCGCGATCAGATCAAAGGCTGACCGGCGTGCGTGCCGGATCGGCGCGATGCGCGTCGATTCGCGGAATGTCGGGATAATTTCAGACGGGCGGCAAAACTATGCATGAAATGCATAGTTGCATGTTTATTCGGCATTGGATTGTTCTCGGGGGTTCTCGGTAAAGTGCCAGCCATTCGTGTCGCAAGCACGGTATGTGCGTGCGGCGCAGATTGAAGCCGGAGAATTCCATAATGTCGCAAACGTCACATATCTTGCCTTCTTACCTGCAGGCCGATGATCTCGGTCCGTGGGGCAACTACCTTCAACAGGTCGACCGCGTCACGCCTTACCTGGGCACGCTGTCGCGCTGGGTCGAAACCCTCAAGCGTCCCAAGCGCATCCTGATCGTCGACTGCCCGATCGAACTCGACAATGGCACCATCGCCCATTTCGAGGGCTATCGTGTCCAGCACAATACGTCGCGCGGCCCCGGTAAGGGCGGTGTGCGTTTTCACCAGGACGTCACGCTGTCCGAAGTCATGGCGCTGTCGGCCTGGATGTCGGTCAAGAACGCAGCGGTGAACGTGCCTTACGGCGGCGCCAAGGGCGGCATTCGTGTCGACCCGCGCAAGCTCTCGCGCGGAGAACTCGAGCGTCTGACGCGTCGTTACACCAGCGAAATCAACATCATTATCGGGCCGACGAAGGATATTCCGGCGCCGGACGTCAACACCAATGAGCAGATCATGGCGTGGATGATGGATACCTACTCGATGAACGAGGGGTCCACGGCCACCGGCGTGGTGACCGGCAAGCCGATTTCGCTGGGCGGCTCGCTGGGCCGTCGTGAAGCCACGGGCCGCGGCGTGTTCGTGGTGAGTTGCGAGGCGGCCCGCCGCCTGGGACTCGACGTGCGCGGCGCACGCGTGGTGGTACAGGGCTTCGGCAACGTGGGGGGCATTGCCGCCCGTCTGTTCCACGAGGCGGGTGCGCATGTCATCGGCGTGCAAGATCACACCGGTACGATCTACAAGTCCGACGGCCTCGACGTGCCGAACCTGCTCAAGCACGTGGCCGAAACCGGCGGCGTGGGCGGCTTCCCGGCGGCTGAGACCATCAAGGACGACGAGTTCTGGTCGCTGGACTGCGAGTTCATGATTCCGGCGGCACTCGAAAACCAGATCACCGAGAAAAACGCCGACAAGATCCGCGCGAAGATCGTGGTCGAAGGGGCCAATGGCCCGACGACGACGGCGGCCGACGACATCTTGCGCAGCAAGAACATTCTTGTCGTGCCGGACGTGGTGGCCAACGCCGGCGGCGTGACGGTCTCGTACTTCGAGTGGGTGCAGGATTTCTCGAGCTTCTTCTGGACCGAGGAAGAGATCAACCACCGTCTGGAGCGCATCATGCGCGAAGCGTTCGATGGCGTGTGGCATGTGGCGCAGGAGCATAAGGTTTCGCTGCGTACTGCCGCATTCATCGTGGCGTGTACCCGTATTCTGCAAGCCCGTGAGATGCGCGGTCTGTACCCCTGATCAGGCGGTGCTGTCCGGCTAAGTAGTAATACGCAATAATGCGTAAAACAGAATGTTCGGGGCGATTTGCGTTAAGAAAGACGTACGTTCCGAACATTCGATAATAAAAAAATGGGCAAATGCGGTGCTAAAATGCATCTGTTTTTTGCCAAGGAGACTAAAGAATGACCCTCTCGAAAATTGCATTGGCGATGTGCTGTGTTGGCTTGATGGCAGGTGCTGCCCAGGCGCAGGAAACCGGTACGCTCAAGAAAATCAAGGACACCGGCGTCATCTCGCTGGGTAACCGCGAATCCTCGATTCCGTTCTCGTTCTATGACAATAACCACAATGTCGTTGGCTATGCCAATGATGTGGCGATGGCCGTCGTGGCCGAAGTCAAGAAGGAACTCAAGCTGCCGAACCTGAAGGTCACGCAGACGCCGATCACGTCTCAGAACCGCATTCCGCTGGTTCAGAACGGCACGATCGACATGGAGTGCGGTTCGACCACGAACAACGCCGAGCGTCAGAAGCAGGCAGCGTTCTCGAACACGTTCTTCATCATCGGCACGCGTTTGCTGGCGAAGAACAGCTCGGGCATCAAGGACTTCGCCGACCTCAAGGGCAAGAACGTCGTGACCACGGCGGGCACGACCTCCGAGCGTCTGCTGCGCGAGATGAACCAGAAGGACAACATGGGCATGAACATCATCAGCGCCAAGGACCACGGAGAAGCCGCGATCACGCTGCACTCGGGCCGTGCCGTCGCGTTCATGATGGATGACGCCCTGCTCGCGGGCGAGCGCGCCAAGTTCAAGGACGCCAAGGACTACAGCATTGTCGGCAAGCCGCAATCGTATGAAGCCTACGGCTGCATGATGCGCAAGGACGATCCGGCCTTCAAGAAGCTGGTGGACAAGGCCGTTGCCGATTACCAGAAGTCGGGCCAGGCGCAGAAGGACTTCGCCAAGTGGTTCCAGCAGCCGATCGCTGCGCTGGGCGGCGTGAATATGGACTTCCCCCCGTCGGCCGAGATGGCCGCGCTGTGGAAGTCGCCGAACGACCACGCTGACGTTCAAGGCGCCAAGTAAGCCTCGCAGGCTTCACGAGTCGCCGAGCACCATCAGTGCGTAATGCCGAAGCGGAAGGAGCCAATCCTTCCGCTTCTTTTTAAGCAAGACAAGTAGAAAAGGGGAGATCATGGCTCTCGGTCTCGATTTCAGTTTTTTCTTCCAGCCTGTGGCAACGGGCGAGGGGACGACCTATTTCGGGTGGTTGCTCTCGGGCTTCAAGCTCACGCTTGAAGTTGGCCTCGGCGGCTGGATCATTGCGCTCATCGTGGGCTCCGTGCTCGGCGTGATGCGCACCATCCCCAACAAATGGATATCCGGCTTCGCGACGGCCTACGTCGAGTTGTTCCGGAACATCCCGTTGCTTATCCAGTTGTTTTTCTGGTACTACGTGGCGCCCGACTTCCTGCCGGAATCGGTTCGTACGTGGTTGTTCGCGCTTAATCCGGCGAGCGTCTCGCTGCTCACCGGCGTGATCGGCCTGGGGCTCTTTACGGCGGCCCGGGTGTGTGAGCAGGTGCGCTCCGGTATCAATTCCCTGCCCAAGGGCCAGAAGAGCGCCGGTCTGGCCATGGGGCTCACGCTCCCGCAGACGTACCGCTTCGTACTGCTGCCGGTGGCCTTCCGTGTGGTGATTCCGCCGGTCACCTCGGAATTCGTCAACATCTTCAAGAACTCGGCCGTGATCTCGACGGTGAACCTGCTCGAACTGACCGGGCAGGGCAAGCAGCTCATCGATTACACGGCGCATAGCTATGAGTCCTTCATTGCTGTGACGATCGCGTACATGATCATCAACGTCGCGGTGCTGGTGCTCATGCGCTTCATCGAAGCCAAGACCCGCCTGCCGGGCTACATCGGGGGCAAATAATGGGTGAGATCTTCGCATGGGGCGGCGCTATCGACGCGATGCCGCTGCTCGTCAAGGGCATGATCACCACGCTGCAGATCACGGTGCTCGCCGTGGTCGTGGGCATCCTCTGGGGCACGATTCTCGCGATGATGCGTCTGTCGGGCGTGACCGTGCTGAAATGGTTTGCGGATCTGTACGTGAACCTGTTCCGCTCGATTCCGCTGCTGATGGTGCTGCTGTGGTTCTTCCTGATCGTGCCGCAGGTGTTGCGTTCGGTGCTCGATGTGCCGCCGACCTGGGACATCCGGATGGTCTCGGCACTCGTCGCGTTCTCGCTGTTCGAAGCGGCGTATTATTCGGAAATCATTCGCGCGGGTATCCAGAGCGTATCGCGGGGCCAGATGTCCGCCGCCTACGCGCTGGGCATGTCGTACTGGCAGGCGATGGCGCTCGTGGTGCTGCCGCAGGCGTTCCGCAACATGGTGCCGTTGTTGCTGACCCAGGGCATCATTCTGTTCCAGGACACCTCGCTCGTATACGCGATCGCCTTGGCCGACTTCTTCGGCATGGCGTACCAGGTGGGCCAGCGTGACGGCACGTTGCCCGCAATGATTGTGTTTGCCGGAGCGGTCTACTTTGTGATCTGCTTCACGGTTTCGATGTCGGTTAAACGTCTTCAGAAGAGGTTGGCGAAATGATTACCCTTAAAAACGTCTCCAAGTGGTACGGCCAGTTCCAGGTGCTCACGGACTGCTCCACTGAAGTCAAGAAGGGTGAAGTCGTGGTGGTGTGCGGCCCGTCGGGTTCGGGCAAGTCCACGCTCATCAAGACCGTCAACGGTCTGGAGCCGATCCAGCAAGGCGAGATCATCGTCGATGGCACATCGGTCGCCGATCCGAAGACGAACCTGGCCAAGCTGCGCTCGCGCGTAGGCATGGTGTTCCAGCACTTCGAATTGTTCCCGCACCTGTCGATCACCGAAAACCTGACGCTCGCGCAGGTCAAGGTGCTCGGTCGCAGCAAGGACGCCGCCCGTGTCAAGGGCCTGAAGTTGCTGGAGCGCGTGGGCCTGACGGCGCATGCCCACAAGTTCCCGGGCCAGCTCTCGGGCGGTCAGCAGCAGCGCGTGGCCATCGCTCGCGCCCTGTGCATGGACCCGATCGCCATGCTGTTCGACGAGCCGACCTCGGCGCTCGACCCGGAAATGATCAACGAAGTGCTCGACGTGATGGTCGAATTGGCGCAGGAAGGCATGACCATGATGGTGGTTACGCACGAAATGGGCTTCGCCAAGAAGGTCGCGAACCGTGTGATCTTCATGGATCAAGGCATCATCGTCGAAGACGACAAGAAGGACGAGTTCTTCGCGAATCCGAAGTCGGACCGCGCCAAGGACTTCCTGGCCAAGATCCTGCACTGATCGTTGGTGCGGGTGGAATGAAAAAAGCGTGCCTTCGGGCACGCTTTTTTATGCTCGTCGGCGTCGTCGCGGGCTTACTGGCAGGCAGTGTTCTGCTCGTTGCGCAGACGAACGGCTTCGGGAATCGGCACGACGGTGCGCAGCGACGGCCCCCCCTTCTCGAACAGAATCAACTCACCCGGTGCGAAGGTCGTCCAGACTTCGTTGTCGGTGAGCGGTGCCGTGGCGATCACCGCCACGCGATCGGCCGGCGTCGTGAACTTGGAAAAATCGATTTCCCAGTCGGCGTCGATCAGATGCGCCTTCGTGAACGGCCACTGGCGGGCGATGAAGTGCAGCCGTGTCGAGCAGTGCGCGATCAGCGCCTGGCCGTTCGAGAGGACGAAGTTGAATACGCCGTGGCGCGTGATCGTGCGCGTAATGTCCTCGACCGCATGGAACAACTCGTCGAGTGGCGGTTGCGAACCGGGGAAGCGCTTGCGCAGGCCCTGCATGATGTCGCAGAAGGCGCGCTCGCTGTCGGTCGTCCCCACGGGCTGGTAGACGCCCGAGAGAAACGGATCGTAGTCATGCAGATCGCCGTTGTGCGCGAAGATCCAGTGGCGTCCCCATAGCTCGCGTTGGAACGGGTGGCAGTTCTCCAGCTCAACGATGCCCTGTGTCGCTTTGCGGATATGCGCGATGACGTTCTTGGACTTGATCGGGTATTTCTTCACCAGCTCGGCGATGGGCGAGTTCGCGGCGGCCTGGTGATCGATGAACAGCCGGCAGGCCTTGTCTTCGAAGAATGCAATGCCCCAGCCGTCCGCGTGGTGATCCGTACCGCCTCCACGCGCTGCGAAACCGGTAAATGAGAACGTGATGTCGGTCGGTTCCGCGCAATTCATTGCGAGCAGTTGGCACATGGGGCGGGTCAATCGAAGATGGGTTGCGCACGTCGTGTCGGAGCGCCGCAACCAGTACAATATGGGGTTGCACAAGCATAGCACTGGCCCCTGTGTACGTACATTGCCGCCCAATCGGTCCGTCGCGCCGACGCGTCACCGCGCGGCGACGGTCTCATGGGCTTGCCGTCTCCCCCAGCTCCCGGAAAACGCCCATGATCAACGAACTGACTATCACCCGCCCCGATGACTGGCACCTGCACGTGCGCGATGGCGACGTGCTCAAGAGCGTGCTGCCCGACAGCGCCCGCCAGTTCGGGCGCGCGATCATCATGCCGAACCTCAAGCCGCCGGTCACGACGACCGAACTCGCCGCCGCGTATCGCGAGCGTATTCTCGCGGCGCGCCCGGCCGGCAATGCGTTCGAGCCGCTCATGACCCTGTATCTGACCGACAACACGGCCGCCGACGAAATCCGTCGCGCGAAGGCATCGGGCTTCGTGCATGGGGTGAAGCTCTACCCCGCCGGCGCCACGACGAACTCCGACGCCGGTGTGACCGATCTGGCCAAGTGCCGCGGGGCGCTCGAAGCGATGCAGGACGTTGGCATGCCGCTGCTCGTGCACGGTGAGGTGACGAGCGCCGACATCGACATCTTCGATCGTGAAAAGGTCTTTATCGACCGCGTGATGTCGCCGCTGCGCCGCGATTTCCCGGGCCTCAAGGTGGTGTTCGAACACATCACGACCCAGGACGCCGCCGAGTATGTCGCACAGGCCGACGGCCCCATCGCCGCCACGATCACCGCGCATCACCTGCTGTACAACCGCAACGCGATCTTCACGGGCGGTATTCGTCCGCATTACTACTGCCTGCCGGTGCTCAAGCGCGAGACGCATCGCGACGCGCTCGTGAAGGCGGCTACGTCCGGCAGTCCGCGCTTCTTCCTCGGTACCGACAGTGCCCCGCACGCACGCGAAGCGAAGGAAGCCGCCTGTGGCTGCGCCGGCTGCTACACGGCGCTGCACGCGGTAGAGCTGTACGCCGAGGCGTTCGACAAGGCCGGCGCGCTCGACAAGTTCGAAGGCTTCGCCAGCTTCCACGGCCCGGATTTCTACGAACTGCCGCGCAATAGCGACAAGATCACCCTGGTGCGTGAAGACTGGGAACTGCCGGCGGCACTGCCGATGGGCGATGCGACCGTGGTGCCGTTGCGCGGCGGCGAAGTCATCGGCTGGAAGTTCAGGGGGTGAGTCCAGAGGACGCGTCGGCGCCTTTGGCGTCCACGCGGACAGGCTTGCCGGCGATCGACTGGCACGCGCCCTGGTTCGACGCGGTCGCCGAGCGGGGACGGGACGCCTTGGCGGGCGCCGACTGGCGCGAGGCGCTGTCGGCGCAAGCGGCGGCGGCCGGACAGGTGAGTGGGCGGGGGCGGGCGTTGCGATTCGTCGCCCCACAGGCGCTTCCCGCCGACACCGCCTACGAGGCCTTCATCGCGGACACAGGCGGGGTGCCGACGCGCCTTAATCTGCATGACTTCTTCAATGCGCTGATCTGGCTGGCCTATCCGCGAGGCAAGGCGGCGCTCAACGCTCGTCAGGCCGCCGCCATCGCCGTCGACGGTGTGCAAGCCACGCGCGGTGCCACGCGCGATGCCGCCACCCTCTTCGACGAAAATGCCGTCCTCTTCGCGTGTAGCGACCCTGCGCTGGGCGGGGCGCTTCGGGCGTTCGACTGGCACACGCTCTTCGTTGCACGGCGTGCCGATTGGGGGCGCGCCTGCGAGGTGCAGCCTTTCGGGCATGCGTTGCTGGAGAAGCTCGTTGCCCCGTACCCGGCAGTGACCGCGCACGCGTGGATCGTGGACGTGCCACACGCCTACTTTGACTGGACACCGAATGCGCGCCGCGCCTGGCTCGACACCCGGATCGCGCCGGGGCTCGCCAATGGGCCGCTCACGACACGTGACTTCGCCCCCTTGCCGGTGTTGGGCATCCCCGATTGGTGGCCGGCCAACCAAGACCCCGCCTATTATCGGGACACCTCGGTCTTCCGGCCTGGCCGGCGTCGGACGAGCTGAGTGTCTCGGTGGCGCGTGGGCCAGGAGGGCGGACGTTGGGCAGAGTCAGGCGCTGAAGTAGGGCAGGGGCAGGGCGGCGGAACGGCGGCGGCACGGCGGCACGCGTGGTACACTTCGGCCCGCAGAGTCGGCCAGACAATCGCCGCCTCCCTTTGGGAGGGGGAGGAAAGTCCGGACTCCACAGGGCAGGGTGATGGCTAACGGCCATCCGTCGTGAGACGCGGAACAGGGCAACAGAGAACAGACCGCCGATGGCCCCTGGCGCAAGCCAGGCGGATCAGGTAAGGGTGAAACGGTGCGGTAAGAGCGCACCGCGGCGTGCGGCAACGCACACGGCACGGTAACCTCCACCCGGAGCAATTCCAAATAGGCAGGTGAACGGCATGCGCCTCGTGCGGATGCCGGCAACGGGGCCCCCGGGAGCCTGCGGGTAGGAAGCTTGAGCGGCGCAGTGATGCGTCGCCTAGAGGAATGATTGTCAGGCGCGGCGCGAGTCGCGTTCACAGAATCCGGCTTATCGGCCGGCTCTGCATCCGAACAAAACACAAAAGGCTCCCGCTGGGAGCCTTTTGTGTTTCCAACGTCATCGTGTCGGCGAGCCATGGCCGGACCGAGCGATTCTCAGCCTTCGACGATCTCGACGCTATGGGTGATCTCCGCCGTCTTCGCGAGCATGATCGACGCCGAGCAGTACTTGTCGTGAGAGAGGGTCACCGCGCGCTCCACCGTGGCGGGGTTCAGATTGCGCCCCGTCACCGTGAAGTGGAAGTGAATCTTGGTAAAGACCTTCGGATCTTCGCTGGCCCGCTCGGCCTTGAGCGTGACGTTGCAATCCTTCACTTCGGCCCGGCTCTTCTTGAGAATCAGCACGACGTCGTACGCCGTACATCCGCCCGTGCCAACCAACAGCATTTCCATCGGACGCGGCGCCTGATTGTGACCGCCACCCTCTGGGGCACCGTCCATCGCGACGATGTGTCCGCTTCCCGTCTGGGCGACGAAAGCCATACCGTCCTGGCCCATCCAACTCACCTTGCATTCCATATTCCGAAACCCCGATATCCCGTTCAAGCGAAAATTGTAACGGCTTCCGCTAAGGCGCGTACGACGCTCAACGCGACCTTGGGATGCCGACCTGGGCAGCACGGGTTGCTGCGTCGCAATATTGGCGCTTTTTTGATCGTGGTTTCAGGCGGATAAACCCTAAAGTTAGATGTTGGACTCTACTGGCCGCGTTGTTACGTAAGGTTTTTTGATGGTAACCATTTGATTTTAATGTAGATAATTGTCAGTCCCTCATCTTCCGGCCATTCCGCATTATGGTTGTTGATTTCGCACTATAAATTTTCTTGCATCGCACCATCGGGTTTGCTAGACTGCAGTCATTGGTTGTTGTGCTTCACAGCAATTCTGCCAGTGTCTCCTCCACCCTCCTCCTTTGGTGGATTTAACCCGGACCCATGAGGTTCGGGTTTTTTTTTGTGCGTCGGGAAACGCTGTTTACCGACGAGTGGTTTTTTCTGTATAATCAACGGCTTTTCCGGAAATGCCCACGGAAGATACATCAGGGAGAGCCTGCAAGCACAGGACTGCGCCATGCGATGCAAATCGCGAGGACGCGGCCGGCAGACAAGCAGGAAGTTGATGTTAATTGGGCAAATGTATTTTATTTGGATCGATCATGAAGACGTTTTCCGCTAAGCCGGCAGAGGTGACGCGCGAATGGTTTGTGATTGACGCGACGGACAAAGTCCTCGGCCGTGTCGCCAGCGAAGTGGCACGCCGTCTGCGCGGCAAACACAAACCGGAATTCACGCCGCACGTTGACACGGGTGATTACATCATCATCGTCAATGCTGCCAAGCTGAAAGTTACGGGCGCAAAGCAAACCGACAAGAAGTACTACCGTCACACGGGTTACCCGGGCGGTATCTACGAAACCACGTTTGGCAAAATGCAAGAGCGTTTCCCGGGCCGTGCGCTCGAGAAGGCCGTGAAGGGCATGCTGCCGAAGGGTCCGCTGGGCTACGCGATGATCAAGAAGCTGAAGGTTTACGCCGACGGTAACCATCCGCACGAAGCGCAGCAACCGAAGTCGCTCGAGATCTAAGGGCCACGCCATGTTCAAAAACGATTGGAATTACGGCACCGGCCGTCGCAAAAGCGCTGTTGCTCGCGTCTTCATCAAGGCTGGCAAGGGCGACATCGTCGTCAACGGCAAGCCGATCAAAGAGTACTTCGCTCGCGAAACGTCGCTGATGATCGTTCGTCAGCCGCTCGAGTTGACCAACCACGCTGAAACGTTCGACATCAAGGTCAACGTGTCCGGCGGCGGTGAAACGGGTCAGGCCGGTGCGGTTCGTCACGGGATCACCCGCGCACTGATCGACTACGACGCGACGCTCAAGCCGACGCTGTCGACCGCTGGCTTCGTCACGCGCGACGCCCGTGAAGTCGAACGTAAGAAGGTGGGTCTGCACAAGGCTCGCCGTCGCAAGCAATTCTCGAAGCGTTAATCGCCCGAGTGCTTGTTCGCATCGGCCTCTGGCGGATGCAAGGAAAGGCCGCCTCGTGCGGCCTTTTTTCTATTGTGCGTCGCCTTTGGCGCGTGTGACTTGCGCAGGTGTCAGGCGCGTTGCCGTCCCACACGTGTCGTGGAAGCTTGATAGAATCGCGGTTCCGATTGAAAGGGGTAGGACATGGTCAAGGTAGGTATCGTAGGCGGCACCGGCTACACCGGTGTGGAGCTGCTCCGTTTGCTGGCACAGCACCCGGAAGTGAAGTTGACGGCGATCACCTCGCGCAAGGAAGCGGGTACGCCGGTCGCCGATATGTATCCGAACCTGCGAGGCCGTGTCGACCTGGCGTTCTGCACGCCCGACGACGCCCGCCTGACCGATTGCGATGTGGTGTTCTTCGCCACGCCGCACGGCGTGGCCATGGCGCAAGCGCGTGAGCTGCTCGCCGCCGGTGTGCGCGTGATCGATCTGGCGGCGGATTTCCGCCTGAAAGATATCGCCACGTTCGAAAAGTGGTACGGCATGCCCCACGCTTGCCCCGACATTCTCGAAGAAGCCGTCTACGGCCTGCCCGAAATCAACCGCGACAAGATCAAGAGCGCCCGCGTCATCGGTCTGCCGGGCTGCTACCCCACGTCCGTGCAACTAGGCTATGCGCCGCTGTTTGCCGGTGGTCGCAAGCTGGTCGACCCCAAGCACCTGATCGCCGATGCCAAGTCAGGGGCGAGCGGTGCGGGTCGCAAGGGTGAGACGTCGCTGATTCTCGCGGAGTCGGCCGACAACTTCAAGGCTTACGCCGTGAAGGGCCATCGTCATCACCCGGAAATCAAGCAGGGTCTCGAGGCGATCGCGGGCTACGACGTGGGCCTGACGTTCGTGCCGCACCTGCTGCCCACGATTCGCGGCATCCACTCGACGCTTTACGCGACGATCCTGCCCGAAGCGCGCGACACCGATTTCCAGGCGCTGTTCGAGACGTATTACGCCGGCGAGCCGTTCGTGGACGTGCTGCCGGCCGGCTCGATGCCGGAAACGCGCTGGGTGCGCGCATCGAACTATGTCCGTATGGCGGTGCATCGTCCGGGCAATGAAGATACGCTGGTGATCCTCGTCGTCGAGGACAATCTGGTCAAGGGTGCGTCCGGTCAGGGCGTGCAGTGTATGAACCTGATGTTCGGCTTGCCGGAGAACATGGGGCTGACCCATATTCCCGTACTGCCGTAACGGTATTTATGGTCTCTAAGCCCTTGATTTTTCTGCCGTCGGCACAATCTGGGAATAGAGACTAGAATGGTACCGAACCGATTTTTGGAGATTTGCGATGAACGCACCGCTTGAGGCCGCCGTCACGGAAATGCCCGCTTTCCTGGTCTTTACCGACAGCGCCGCGGACAAGGTCAAGCAACTGATCGACGAGGAAGGCAACGCCGAGCTGAAACTGCGCGTTTTCGTGCAGGGCGGCGGTTGCTCCGGCTTTCAGTATGGTTTCACCTTCGATGAAGACGTCAACGAAGACGATACCGTGCTCGACAAGAACGGCGTGTCGCTGCTGATCGACTCGATGAGCTATCAATACCTCGTCGGCGCCGAGATTGACTATAAGGAAGACATCAACGGCGCGCAGTTCGTGATCAAGAACCCGAACGCTTCCACGACTTGTGGCTGCGGTTCTTCGTTCTCGGTCTGAGCCGCACGAAATCCGTATCTGGATGCAGTACGAGACAGGGCCCGCAAGGGCCCTTTCTTATTGCTCCGTCGATTTCCTGGTGCGATGGGTGTGCCTGGCTCAGTGCGGATAGATCGCGCCGAGAATGCGAGGGCCGTGCGCGCCGGTGACGGATGCAAGATTCCCCGGTTGCCTGACCAGGCAACGTTGCGCGAGCCAGGCGAAGGCGCGGGCCTCGACTTGATGCGGCGGTACGCCGAGCGCCTCGGTCGTCGCGACGGTCACACCCGGCAAACGCGCCGCGATGGCTTGCATGAGTGCACGATTGCGCGTTCCGCCGCCGCAGGCGTAAAACCCTTTGCAGTCGGGCGCGTAACGCAACACGTCGTCGGCGACACACTGCGCGGTCAGCGCGACGAGCGTGGCCTGGACATCCACCGGCGACACGCCCGGAGCGGCCGCCAGTCGGGCATCCAGCCAGTTCGCGTGGAACAGGTCGCGACCGGTGCTCTTCGGCGGTGTCTGACGGAAGTAAGGCTCGCTCAACAACGTGCCCAGCAAGGCCTCGTCGACGTGTCCGCTGGCGCCCCAGGCGCCTGCGTCGTCATACGAGGTTCCGAGATGACGGGCGGCCCAGCCATCGAGCAGTGCATTGCCCGGGCCGCAGTCAAAGCCGCAGACGGGCTGGCCGGATGCGGCCGCCGGCAGAATCGTCACATTGCTGATGCCGCCGAGATTGCAGACGACGCGCGTTTGCCCGGCATCCGAAAACACCGCCTGATGGTAGGCGGGCACAAGCGGTGCGCCCTGGCCGCCGGCGGCGACATCCCGGCTGCGAATGTCTGCGACGACATCGATGCCGGTCAATTCCGCGAGCAGTGCGGGCGCGTTGAGTTGGCGCGTATAACCGATTCCATCGAACTCGCCCGGACGGTGGCGGATCGTCTGCCCATGGGCGCCGATGGCAGCGATAGCGGACGCCGGCAATCCGGCCGCCGTGAGCAGCTCGCGCACGCAGTCCGCATAGACGCTTACCAATGCGTTCGCCGCCAGCGCTTCCCGGTGCAGCTCGTTTTCCGAGGGCGCTTGCAACACCATCAACGTTTCACGCAGATCGCCCGGAAAAGGGAGATAGGCTTCTGCGAGCACCTGCCCGCTGCCTGACGCGACAAGCACACCGTCGACACCGTCGAGACTGGTGCCGGACATCAGGCCGATGAAATGGGAGGGGGATGCTGGGGCGTCGAGGTGGCGAGCGGTGTCGGTCATGGGCGGAGCGGGGGCCGGAGAAATCGAATCCGCACCGGGAGGGCGCGCAGGTGAGTCACCTATCGCCCCGCACAGTGCGGTCTCCAGCATACCTCAATCGCGCTCGGCGACCTGCACGGTGCGCATCAGATCGATGCGCTTGAGAAGGTTCTCGGCGTACATGTCGAATAGCTTCAGGCGCGGACCCGAGAGCGGCGCGACCGCCGCCACGTCCGTTGAGAACGGGTTGAGCGGCACACCCTTGAAGCGCAGTTCATAGTGCAGGTGCGGGCCGGTGGCCCAGCCCGTCTGCCCGACGAAGCCGATAACCTGGCCTTGGGTGACACGCGTACCGGGCTTCATGCCTTGGCCGAAGCCGGACAGGTGGGCGTAACGCGTCTGGTAATTGCCTGAGTGATCGATCTCGACCAGATTGCCGTAACCGTTTTGCTTTCCGACGAACTTGACCACGCCGTCGCCGGCTGCAAACACGCGCGTGCCGATAGGCGCTGCGAGATCCACGCCTTCGTGCTGCTTCCACTTGTGCTGGAACGGATGCTCGCGACCGCCGAAGGCCGACGAAATCCGCGAAAATTCGACCGGCGTGCGCAGGAAAGCCTGCTTCAGATTGCGACCGTCAAAGCCGTAGTACGCGCCCTCGGGCGCGCCCTTCGGATCGGCGTACCAGATGGCCTGGTGCGTCTTGCCCTGATTGATGAACTCGATCGCCAGCACACGGCCAGTGCGCACGGTGCGATCCTGCTGCTTGATCACCTCGTACACGAGGCGGAAGCGGTCGCCGCGGCGAACGTCACGCTGGAAGTTGATCACCCCGGAGAAGATGTTCACCATCTGCGCGACGACCGCATCGGGCACGCCCGCATCGTCCATCGCCGTGAAGAAATTGCCCGCGATGGCACCGGAGCGCATGGCCCATTCGGTATCGTTGGCAAGCTGCTCCATACGGGCGCGCAGGCGACCGCCGTCGTTGCGATCGATCACCAGTTGCTGGGCCGCAGTGCTGCCGTTGGACAACACGGTGGAGAGCGAGACGAGCTTGCCGTCGTCGTCGGTCTCGGCCTGCACGACATTCCCTGGAGGCACGCCGATCAGGCGACGAGCGACGGCGTTCTCACGAATGAACCGCTCGGCCGCGGGGTCCTGGATCGACAACCGCGAGAGCATGTCGCCCAGGGTTTCGCCGCGGCGCAGGGCCACTTGATGAATAAAGGTCTGGGATTGCGCGTCGAGCTGCTGAATCTGTTTGGCCAGGTCGGGGAAGGTGAGCGGCAATGTCACGCTCACACCGTTGCGGGCCGCGTCGGGCACCATCGGTGCCACGCCGAAAGCGGTCACCATTCCCAACGTCAGGGCAGAACCGACCGTTGCCACGATTTGCACCTTCCTGCGACGGTGCTTGGGCTGCGTGGGATCGATCAGCGTCAGCAGTTCACGCGCAAAAAAATCACGGAGTTTTGGCCACATCACGTAAAATTCTGCGCAACTTACAAAAAAAGCCCGGGCGGAGCGGCACGCTTCGAGATTGCCTGTCGGAATTCCGGGGCAACCCGGCGTCGCTTCGGCCCGAGCCGAGAATTGAGCCGCGATTATAGCAGAGCTACCGCGGCCTTCGCCTTTACTGACTGCTCAAGGGAAACCCTGAACCAGTCTGGACAATGATGTTATGACAAGTGAACACGCACTCACCTCGGAAAAGAAGTATCCCGTGACCGACGCCGCGCGGGCCGCACTGGCGATCGCCAAGCGCGGTTGCGACGAGCTGCTCGTGGAAGAGGAGTTCCTCCAGAAGCTGGCGCGCAGTGAAGCGACCGGCAAGCCGCTGCGCATCAAGCTGGGACTGGACCCGACGGCGCCCGACATCCACATCGGCCACACCGTGGTGCTCAACAAGATGCGCCAGTTGCAGGATCTGGGGCACACGGTCATCTTCCTGATCGGCGATTTCACGTCACTGATCGGTGATCCGTCGGGCCGTAACAGCACGCGTCCGCCGCTCACCCGCGAGCAGATCGAGTCGAACGCCAAGACCTATTTCGAGCAGGCCGCGCTGGTGCTCGACCGTAACAAGACCGAAATTCGCTACAACAGCGAATGGTCGATGAAGCTGGGCGCGGACGGCATGATCAAGCTCGCGTCGCGCTACACCATGGCGCGCATGCTCGAGCGCGAGGACTTCACCAAGCGTTTCCAGGGCGGCGTGCCGATCGCCATCCACGAATTCCTGTATCCGCTCATGCAAGGCTACGACTCGGTGGCCCTGGAGTCGGATCTGGAACTCGGCGGGACCGACCAGAAGTTCAACCTGCTCGTGGGCCGCGAATTGCAGAAGCAATACGGCCAGGAGCCGCAGTGCATTCTGACGATGCCGCTGCTGGAAGGACTGGACGGCGTTGAGAAGATGTCGAAGTCCAAGGCCAATTACGTGGGCATCAGCGAGAAGCCGAGCGAGATGTTCGGCAAGCTCATGAGTATCTCGGACGATCTGATGTGGCGTTACTACGAGCTGCTCTCGTTCCGTACGCTCGACGAGATCGCCCAATTGCACAAGGACGTCGAAGGCGGGCGCAATCCGCGCGACGTGAAGGTGCTGCTCGCGCAGGAGATCGTGGCGCGCTTCCACTCGCAAGCCGATGCCGAGCGCGCGCTCGAGGATTTCAACGCGCGCGCCAAGGGCGGTGTGCCGGACGACATTCCGGAAGTTTCCCTTGAAGGCGCGCCGCTGGGGATCGCTCAGCTCCTCAAGCAGGCGGGCTTGGTGCCGTCGACGTCGGAAGCCAACCGCAACATCGAGCAGGGCGGCGTGCGGATCGACGGCGAGGCCGTGTCCGACAAGGGCGCGAAGATCGACGCCGGCACCTATGTCGTGCAGGTCGGCAAGCGCCGCTTCGCGCGCGTGACGCTCGCTTGAGCGTCGCCGCCCGATCGCCGCTGATGTGGCGCCTGCAGGCGCGGGTCAGCCGATGATCGCGCTCATCCAGCGGGTGCTCGAAGCCGCCGTGACGGTCGATGGCCGCACGGTGGGCGCCATCGGTCCGGGCCTGCTCGCCCTCGTGTGCGCCGAGCGCGGCGACACCGAAGCGAGCGCGGACAAGCTGCTCGCTAAGCTGCTCGGCTATCGCGTGTTCTCGGACGAGGCGGGCAAGATGAACCGCAGCGTGTCGAGCCTCGACGGCAACGGCGCGGCTGGCGGCTTGCTGCTCGTCTCGCAGTTCACGCTGGCGGCCGACACCCACAGCGGTACCCGGCCGAGCTTCACCCCGGCGGCCAGTCCGGCCGACGGCAAGCGGCTCTTCGATCATTTCGTGACGCAGGCGCGTGCGCGCCATCCGATCGTGGAAACGGGCGAATTCGGCGCTTACATGCGCGTCTCGCTCGTGAACGACGGACCGGTCACGTTCTGGCTTCAGACGCGTCCCGACGCCGGTTGACGTTCGGGGTGGGCGGCGTGTGCTGCCGATACCGCGCGTTATCTGCGCCGCCGGCCGCATCCGCCCAGGGCCTATCCCGAAAATTGCTCGGAATCGTCCGGTTGTGGGGGATGGCCCGCACGCGATTCGCATCGGTGTGATACCGTCGTCGAGTTCCGAAACGACAATGCTTGGGAGAAACCGATGAAAGTCTGGAGTGACTCGTTTGCCGACAATGCGGCGATAGATGAACAGTTCGCCTTCGGCAAACCGGATGCACAGGCGCACGTGGCGCTGTCGCAGAACAAGAATCCCCATTTGGCGTGGTCCGATGCGCCGGCCGGTACCCGTTCGTTTGTCGTGATCTGCACCGATAGCGACGTACCGAGCCAGGGCGACGACGTCAACCAGGAAGGTCGCGAAGTGCCGGCGACGCTGCCGCGCGTCGATTTCTATCATTGGGTGCTCGTGGACGTGCCGGCGTCGGTGTCCGAGATCCCGGCGGCCAGCCATAGCAACCACGTTACGCCGCGCGGCAAGTTCGGCCCGGACGCGCTCGACGGCATGCGTCACGGCGTCAACGACTACACCGCCTGGTTTGCGGGCGACGAGGGCATGCGCGGCGATTACTACGGCTACGATGGCCCGTGCCCGCCGTGGAATGACACGATCGTGCACCACTACCACTTCACCGTGTACGCGCTCGATATCGCCCGTGTGCCGCTCGACGGCCGTTTCGGGGGCGACGACGTGCTCGCGGCGATTCAGCCACACGTGCTTGGGCAGGCGCGCGTGACCGGCACCTACACGCTCAATCCGGCGCTGGCCTGACTGCGCGCCGTTTGCCTCCGCTCGCTTTGACTCACGCCACACGTAACAAGCAATCGCATCGATGACCGGCATGACCACGACCCTGACTTTGATTCGCCACGGTGAGACTGACTGGAACCGCGCCAAACGGATTCAAGGCCACACCGATATCCCGCTCTCGACCGAGGGCGAGCATCAGGCGGTCTTGTTGGGACAGCGTATCGAACGCGAGGTGGCGGCGCGCGGGCGCGTTTTCGACCACGTGCTTACGAGCGATTTGCAGCGAGCGGTGCAGACGGCGGAACCCGTCGCGCGCGCGTGCGGTTTGCCGCTGGTGCGCACCGCGAGTTTGCGGGAGCGTCACTACGGGGTCTTCGAAACCCGTGTGCCGGACGAGATCCAGGCGGAATTTCCGCAAGACTATGCGCGTTGGCAGAGCCGCGATCCCGATTTCGTGATTCCCGGCGGCGAGTCCACGCGAGGTTTCTACACGCGTATCACCGAGTCCGTCGCGCAACTGCTGCACGACTATGCGGGCAAGCATCTGGCGCTGGTGGCGCATGGCGGCGTGCTCGATTGCTGCTATCGGCTCGCAACGCGGCTTGCATTGACCGAGCCGCGAGCCTATCCGCTGCTCAATGCGAGCGTGAACCGCCTGGCCTACGATGGCCAGCGCTGGCAAGTGCTGTGTTGGGGGGATGTCGCGCATCTGGACGCCGCCGTGCGAGACGAAAGCAACGACAGGCCGGAGGGCGCTGCCGCCATGGATCGCGTCGATCCGCGCGTGGTGTGACAGGCTGGCCGGTCGGGTCAGCACGTCGGGGCGTGTAAGGCCGCTAAGTCACCTAAGTCCGCTAAGTCTGCCAAATCCGCTAAGGGCCGTGACGCAGACGTGCCTAGCGTTCCAGCGATGACTGCACGACGACAACATCGGGCGTCGCCAATGCGCGACGTCGCGCGCGGTGCGCCACGCTGTTGCGCATCGACCATCGGGCGACCTGCGCCATGTGACGCACTGCGGGCCGCACCGTCAGGCGACGTACCGTCGCCCCTTCCCCGAAGCCGAGCATCGCCTGCGACCAGTCGGGCAGCAAATCGATGCCTGCGCGAAACAACACGCCGCTGAACAGGCGCGCGCCTGTGAACGGCGCGGGCAGATTGCGCAACACACGCACGACTTCGTCGGTGCGCTCGCTCGCGCACAAGGCCGGGCGCATGGCCGCGAGATAGTCGTCGATCTGCGCGACACTCGTCGGCACGTCGCGAGCGCCGAGCGCCACCGCAATGCGCGCGACTTCCGCGTAATAACGATCCTGCTCGCTTCGGGCGAACGCCGGATCCTTGTAGACGAGATAGCTGCGCAGGAAGCTCGACGTCTCGGCCACATGCACCCACGTCAGCAGATCCGGATCGTAAGCGGCGTAGGGGCGCCCGTCGGGGGCGACGCCCTTGACCTGCAGGTGGATGCGTCGCACCCGCTCAAGCAGCGCCTGCGCGTCGGCGGTATTGCCGAACGTCGTGCCGCCGATGAATGTGGCCGTGCGGCGCAGACGGCCGATCACGTCCTGTCGGAAGGTCGAGTGATCCCAGACGCCGGCCATCGCGAGCGGGTGCAACGACTGCATCAGCAGCGCGCTGATGCCGCCGATCATCATCGACGTGAAGTCTCCATGCACATGCCAGCAGGCGGCGTCCGGGCCGAACAGGCCGGGGTCGCCAGCCGGGGTGTCGTAGTTCAGTCGTGGAGCGCCGGGGCCTGAGGTCAGGCTCACCAGCCGCATCGCAATGGCGTGCCGCACACGTCCCGACACGCCCACGACCGGCCCGGCAGGCCGCAAGGGCGTTGCCGGAGGTGGTGTCGGGAGGTCGTCGTGCGAGGACATGCGAGGTTCAGTGTGGCGATGTCAAAGCGGCAGGTTTCACTTGCCGGTGGCGTCGGGCGACCAGAGCGAGCTGCTGTCCGGCGCACTGCCAGGGGCGGCCAGTCCGAAGTGACGATACGCGGCAAGTGTCGCGACGCGCCCGCGAGGTGTGCGTTGCAGGAAGCCCTGCTGGATCAGGTACGGCTCGATCACGTCTTCGATGGTGTCGCGCTCTTCGCCGATGGCGGCGGCGAGGTTGTCCACGCCCACGGGGCCGCCGTCGAACTTGTGGAGCACGGCTTCGAGCAGCTTGCGGTCCATCACGTCGAGGCCGACCGAATCGACGTCGAGCATCGAGAGCGCGGCGTCGGCCACGGCGGCGGTAATGCGCCCGTCGGCCTTCACTTCGGCGTAGTCGCGCACACGCCGCAGCAACCGGTTGGCGATACGCGGCGTGCCGCGCGCGCGGCGGGCGATCTCAAAAGCGCCGTCGTCGACGATGGCCGCGCCCAGCAGGCCGGCCGAGCGGCGTACGATGCCGGTCAGTTCTTCGGCCGTGTAGAACTCCAGACGCGCCACGATCCCGAAGCGGTCGCGCAGCGGATTCGTCAGCATGCCGGCGCGCGTGGTCGCTCCCACGAGCGTGAACGGTTGCAGATCGAGCTTGACGCTGCGCGCCGCAGGGCCTTCGCCGATCATGATGTCGATCTGGTAATCCTCGAGCGCCGGATACAGGATTTCCTCGACGACGGGCGAAAGCCGGTGGATTTCGTCGATGAACAGCACGTCGTTGGCTTCGAGATTGGTCAGCAGCGCGGCGAGGTCGCCCGGGCGCTCGAGCACGGGCCCCGACGTCTGGCGCAAATGCACGCCCATTTCGCGGGCGATGATGTGGGCGAGCGTCGTCTTGCCCAGGCCCGGCGGCCCGAACAGCAGCACGTGGTCGAGCGGTTCCGAGCGCTTGCGCGCGGCCTCGATGAAGATCTCCAACTGGCCGCGCACCTTGCGCTGACCGACATATTCGTCGAGCAGCTTGGGACGCAGCGCGCGCTCGAAGGCTTCTTCGTTAGGCGAGGCCGGGGTCGGCGCAATGATGCGCTCGGCGGCGAGTTTGTCGGTTTCGATCATGGCTGCATTGTAGCGCTTCGGACGTCGCTTGCCGGCGTGAGGCAGCACGGTATGCCGCGACGTACGACGATGACCGTGATGGCAACCGCCACGGCAAGCGCACGCGTAAGGGCAACCGCAACCGCAACGGCGGTGGTGCCGCTCAGCCGACCAGACGACCGCGCCGCACGCGCAGGCCCTTGGCCGCAAGGGTCGGGGCGACGCCGGCCAGTGCCGAGTACGTCTCGCCGCTGTGCGCATGGCAGATGGCGACGCCCAGCGCGTCGGCCGCATCCTTGCCGGGGGTTCCGGTGAGCGTGAGCAGACGGGTGACCATCTCCTGGACCTGCTCCTTTCGGGCGCGTCCGTAGCCGACCACCGCTTGCTTGAGCTGCATCGGCGTGTATTCGAAGACCTCGAGCCCGCCGACCGACAGCGCTGTGATCGCCGCGCCGCGCGCTTGTCCAAGCAGAAGCGTGGATTGCGGATTGACGTTGACGAACACCTTCTCGATGGCCGCCTGATCGGGCCGATAGGTGTCGACCAGTTCCGCCACGCTCTCGAAGATGATGCGCAGCCGCGCGGGCAGTGTGCCTTCGCCGGTGCGTATGACGCCGCTCGTCACGTACTGCAGACGGTTGCCGTGCTTTTCGAGCACGCCGAAGCCAGTGACACGCAGCCCGGGGTCGATGCCAAGAATTCTCATGCGGGGGCCAATGATCGGAAAACCGACCGATGCGGGGCGAAGACGCCAATATGGCCCGTATTCTGGCACAGCCGCGCGAGGGCGTCGCTCAAGGTGTGTTTCATCGGGTGAGACGCGATGACGCTGCACCCCAGCGGATGACAACCCGGTGCGCGATAACGCCGCGGGCCGCGTCGCGTCGATTTGTCGCGGTGCCCGAGCCTGAATGCGCGGGACGTTGCCCTTCGCGGCGCGACGGATTGTTGTACATTGTTTGCTGTTCAAAATATTCGACGGCCTGCGTGCGGGCCGCCCGTCCCCGATGCTCTGGATCAAAGCGCTCCATATCGTTTTCGTCGCCTCGTGGTTCGCCGGCCTGTTCTACCTGCCGCGCATCTTCGTCAACCTCGCGATGGAGAGCGATCCCGCTGCCACGCAGCGCCTGCTGCTCATGGCCCGCAAGCTCTATCGCTTCATGACGATACTGGCGGTGCCCGCGCTCGCTTTCGGACTGATCCTCTGGCTGTACTACGGGATCGGACGCTACGGCGGCTGGTTGCACGCCAAGCTGCTCATCGTGGTGTTGCTGCTGGGGTACCACCATGCGTGCGGCCGTCTGCTGCGCAAATTCGAAACCGGTCGCAACACACATTCGCATCGCTGGTATCGCTATTTCAACGAATTTCCGGTGCTGGCGCTGCTCGCGGCGGTGATCCTCGTGGTCGTCAAGCCGTTCTGACGCGCCGGATCATTTTTCACCCACGTCGTCGCACATCGCCAGCACTGGCCACCGCACCATCGCGCGCCCACCCGCGCCCACCACCAATACCCGAGAGGAGTCTGCCGTGAGTCTGACCTGCGATTATTTCGTGGCGCCGCCGTCGCCCTATGTCTACATGGGGCAGGCCCGCTTTGTCGAACTGGCACGTCGCTACGACGTGCAGATCCAGTTGAAGCCGATGGATATCGGGCGCATCTTCGCCGGCATCTTCGCCGGCTCGGGCGCCCTGCCGCTGGCCAAGCGTGCGCCGCAGCGCCAAGCGTATCGTCTGGTCGAGCTGGCGCGCTGGTCCCGCTATCTCGGCGTGCCACTCAACCTGGAACCGAAGTACTTTCCGGTGGCGGGCGATCCGGCGGCGCGTTTGATCGTCGCCGCGCAGCTCGCGCATGGCACGGACAAGGCGCTCGCGCTGACGGCGGCCATTTCGACGGCGCTGTGGGCCGAGGAGCGCAACATCGCCGACGAGGCAACGTTGCAGGCGATCGCCGACAGCCTGTCGCTCGACGGCGCATCGCTGCTCGCGGCGTCGAAGACGGCCGGCGTGCAGGCGGCCTACGACGCCAACACCGACGACGCCGAACGCGCCGGCGTCTTCGGCGCGCCGTGGTTCGTGTTCGACGGCCAGCCCTACTGGGGCCAGGACCGCCTCGATTTTCTCGAACGGGCTTTTGCCGACGCTCAGGGCACTCGGCGCTGATCCGGCATACCGAACGTGTCGTCCGGTGCCCGCGGGTGCGGGTAGCGGCAACCTCCCAAGGAGTGAAGAGGATGAGTCTTCCGGAAGTGGTGCTGTACAAGAGCGTGCCGCCAGATGTGCGCGCGCGGTTGGCCGAAACCTTTACGCTGACGGAATTCGACGGGGTGAACGACGGCAATCGCGCGGCATTCCTGGCGGCGTTGGGCCGCGCCGAGGGCGCCATCGGCGGGGGCATGAACGTCACGCCCGCATTGCTGGACGCCGCACCCAGGCTCAAGGCCTGGGCCACCATTTCCGTGGGCTACGATCAATTCGACGTGGCCGATCTCACGCGTCGCGGCATCGTGCTGATGAATACCCCCGATGTGCTGACGGAAACCACGGCGGATACCGTCTTCGCCCTGATTCTGTCGAGTGCCCGGCGCGTCGTCGAACTGGCCGAACTGGTGAAGTCGGGCGGTTGGACGGCGAGTCTCGACGAGGCACATTTCGGTACCGACGTGCAAGGCAAGACGCTTGGCATCGTCGGCATGGGCCGCATCGGCGGCGCGGTCGCGCGTCGTGCCGCGCTCGGCTTCGGCATGAAGGTGTTGTACAGCAACCGTTCGCGCAACGAGGCTGCGGAGCAGGCCTACGGCGCTCGGCACCGGGCACTTCCGGCGTTGCTGGCCGAAGCCGACTTTGTCGTGACGCTCGTACCGCTATCGCCGGCGACGGAACGGTTGATCGGAGCGAACGAATTCGCGCAGATGAAGCCGGGCGCCATTTTCATCAACGCGGCGCGCGGCAAGGTGATCGACGAGGCGGCGCTGATCGATGCGCTGGCGTCGGGCCATCTGCGTGGGGCGGGCCTCGACGTGTTCGAGCGCGAGCCGGTGTCGGTCGATTCGCCGCTGCTGAAGATGAAGCAAGTGGTCGCGCTGCCGCATATCGGTTCGGCAACACACGAGACGCGCCATGCCATGGCCGCGTGCGCGGCGGACAACCTCGTTGCTGCGCTGACCGGCAAGCCATTACAGAACGCCGTCAATCCGCAGGCACAGCAGCGCTGAGCGCGGCATAGGCGCTGACCTTAAGCGATGCGAAATGACGAGGGTGAGGCGATAGCCGTGGCTATCGCCCTTCGTTCGTCGTCCGGCGGCGATTGATGACTTCCTTCGCGCGGGCGAGTTGGGCGGGCAGGCGATCGCCCAGGCGCAGCGCCATGCCCACGGCGAGCACGTCGCCAATGGCGAGATGCGCGATACGCGAGGTCAGTGGCGAGTAGACGTCGGTGTCTTCGTCGACATCGGCGAAGAGCGCGACGCTCGCCTGCCGCGCCAGTGGCGAGTTGCTGTGCGTGATTGCAATCACGCTCGCGCCCGCCGTTCGCGCCAACTGGACGGCTTCAAGCAGATCCTGCGTGCGCCCGGTGTTGGAGATTGCCACCACCACATCCCCTTGTCGCAGCAGCGCGGCCGACATTCCGTAGACATGCGGGTCGCTATATGCCACGGCGGGCACCCCGAGCCGGAAGAACTTGTGCTGCATGTCCTGTGCGGCAATCCCCGACGCCCCCGCGCCATAGAACTCGATGCGCCGTGCCCCGGCAAGCAGCTCGATGGCTTGCCCGATACTGTCGGGCGAGAGATTGTTGCGAACCTGCATGAGACTGCCGATGGTGCGGTCGAGCACCTTGCTGGCGATGCCCGGCACCGGTTCGTCGGGGCGGACGTCGCGGTGTACGAACGGCACCCCTTGCGCGATGCCCTGCGCCAGCCGGATCTTGAACTCCCGATAGCCGCTGCAACCCACCGCCTGACAGAACCGGGCGATTGTCGGTTGGCTGACGCTGGCGCGTTCGGCGAGTTCGTTCATCGACAGATCGACGACTTCGCGCGGCGCATCCAGCACATAGGTCGCGAGCTTGCGCTCGGACGGGCGCAATTGGGTCAGCGTGGCTTTGATTCGGTTCAGCATGGCAGGCGTCGACAAAAGCAGGCGCCCACTATAGCACCCGCAGGTCCCGGCGCCGCAGTGCGGGCGCGGATCGGCACGTGTGCATGTTGCGGCGAGAATGTACAAAAACTACAGGAAATCAGCATTTCATATTATGGGGTTATGTTTCTTGATGCGGTAAAATTCGACGTAACTATTGGATAACACTAGGGACAAGCCCGGATGCCGATGTCTTTCGATTGATGCGATGTAGAATTTCTACTAAACTCCGCTCCGAATCGCACCTACCCTGGGTGCGTCGCAATTTCCGTTCCCCGGCATGATGTCTGAGCAAAAGAAGCCCCTGCACCCGACCGTAATGGCCGTCACGGCGCGCATTGCCGCGCGCAGCCGCGACACGCGTGCGGCGTATCTGGCCCGCATCGACGCCAGCGCCGGACGCTTCCCGCAGCGCGGCGCGCTGTCCTGTGCCAATCTGGCGCACGGATTCGCCGCCATGCCGGCCAATGACAAGCTCGTCCTGCGCGAACAGCGTCGTCCGAACGTCGGCGTCGTCACGGCTTACAACGACATGCTCTCGGCACATCAGCCGTATGAGTCGTATCCGGCGCGTTTGCGCGAAGCCGCGCGCAAGCTCGGCGCCACGGTGCAGGTCGCGGGCGGAGTGCCGGCGATGTGCGACGGCGTCACGCAAGGTAACGCGGGCATGGAGCTATCGTTGTTCTCGCGCGAGATCATCGCCATGAGCACGGCGGTCGCGCTCTCGCACAACATGTTCGATGCCGCGCTGATGCTCGGTGTTTGCGACAAGATCGTGCCGGGTCTCGTGATCGGTGCCCTGCAATTCGGTCATCTGCCGACGATTTTCGTGCCGGCTGGTCCGATGGCGAGCGGCTTGTCGAATGACGAGAAGGCCAAGATCCGCCAGGCATATGCCACGGGCAAGGTCGGCCGCGACGCGCTGCTCGAAGCCGAGTCGCAGGCCTATCACGGTGCAGGCACCTGCACGTTCTACGGCACCGCCAACAGCAATCAGCTCCTGATGGAAATCATGGGCCTGCACCTGCCGGGCGCGGCCTTCGTGCATCCGCACATGCCGCTTCGCGACGCACTGACCGACGCCGCCCTCGCGCGCGTGCTGGCCATCGGCGCCGACACGCCCGACTACACCCCGATCGGCCATGTGGTCGACGAGCGTGCCGTCGTCAACGGCATCGTCGGCCTGCTGGCCACGGGCGGTTCCACCAATCACACGCTCCATCTGGTGGCGATGGCCCGCGCGGCGGGCGTCATCATCGATTGGGACGATTTCGACGCGTTGTCGGCCGTGGTGCCGCTCATGGCGCGCGTCTATCCGAACGGCAAGGCCGACGTGAATCATTTCCACGCGGCGGGTGGCATGGGCTTCCTGATCGGCGAATTGCTCGACGCCGGCCTGCTGCACGACGACGTCAAGACCGTGGCCGGTCCGGGCCTCGCGCGCTACCGCGCCGAGCCGTGGCTGTCGCCCGATGGACTGGCGTGGCGCGCCGGTAGCGCCTACAGTGGTGATCGTGACGTCCTGCGCGGCCATGCCGAACCGTTCGCCCCCGATGGCGGATTGCGGCTCATGCACGGCAATCTGGGACGCGGCGTCATCAAGGTGTCGGCGGTCAAGCCGGAACATCGGCGCGTGGCCGCAACGGCACGCGTATTTGCGTCGCAGGAAGCGGTTCAGACCGCGTTCGACGCCGGTGAATTGCGTCGCGACGTGGTCGTGGTGCTGCGTGGCCAGGGGCCGCGCGCCAATGGCATGCCCGAGCTGCACCGTCTCACCCCGCTGCTCGGTGTTTTGCAGGACGAAGGGTTTGCGGTGGCACTCGTGACCGATGGTCGGATGTCCGGCGCCTCGGGCAAGGTGCCCGCCGTGATTCACGTGTCGCCCGAAGCATCGGGCGGCGGCCCGCTGGCACGGGTGCGCGACGGCGATCTGATCGTGCTCGACGCGAACGCCGGCATGCTGCACGCCGAGGTGGCCCCGCAGGTATGGGAGGCGCGTGAGATGGCAGAGGTGCCGGTCTCGGGCGACGACACCGGGCGTCTGCTCTTCGGTCACATGCGCGCGGCGGTGGGCGCGGCTGAAGCCGGCGCGTCCGTGTTCTTCGGTTCTGAGTGACGTGCCGGTCACGTCGCTGCATTCAAGGAAAACGTAATGGACATCAATGACATCGTTCGTGCCGGCCCCGTGGTTCCGGTGCTCCAGTTCGACAGCGTCGAGCAGGGCGAGCAGGTCTCGCGCGCGCTGCTCGCGGGCGGCGTGCGGGTCCTCGAAATCACGCTGCGCACCCCGGCCGCGATGGACGTCATTCGCCATGTGGCGGGGCTGTCCGACGAACTGATTGTCGGCGTGGGCACGCTCACACGCCCGGAAGAAATGGCGCAGGCCGTGGCGGCCGGCGCGCGCTTCGGCGTCTCGCCGGGCTACACGAGCGCGCTGGGCGCGGCGGCCAAGGCAGCAGGTCTGCCGTTGCTGCCGGGCGTGGTGACGCCGTCCGACATTCTCGCGGCGCTCGCCGATGGCTACGACACGGTGAAGTTCTTCCCGGCCGAACCGTCGGGGGGCGTGCCGATGCTCAAGGCCCTTTACGGGCCGTTCCGGCACGTGCGTTTCTGCCCGACGGGCGGTATCAGCGCCGAGTCGGCGCCGTCGTATCTCGCGCAACCCAATGTGGTGTGCGTGGGGGGATCGTGGCTCACCCCCAAGGCGCTCGTGGACGCGCAGGACTGGGACGGCATTACGCGTCTCGCGCGAGCGGCGACTGCCTTGCCGCGCCGCTAGGCAACACCGGTTTCATCGAAGCAACGCATCACATCCCACAATTCCAATAATCGGGCGCAAGCCCTTCGGGCATTCGCCCATCTAGCCAAACGAGGAGACCCCCCATGGTCGCGGTGCAAGGCAACTTGCTGCTGGTGTACGCGCTAGTCGCGGTAATCGCGCTGATTCTGCTGATCGCGCGTTTCAAACTGAATCCGTTCATCACGCTGATCGTCGTCTCGCTCGTGCTCGGGCTGGCGGTGGGTATGCCGATGGGGGGAATCGTCAAGGCGTTCGAGACAGGCGTGGGCAACACGCTGGGGCACATTGCGCTGGTGGTGGGGCTTGGCACGATGCTCGGCAAGATGATGGCCGAGTCGGGCGGGGCCGAACGCATTGCGCGCACGCTCATCGGCGCTTTCGGTGAGAAGAACGTGCACTGGGCGATGGTCGTGATCGCGTTCATCGTCGGTCTGCCGGTGTTCTTCGAAGTCGGTTTCGTGCTGCTGATTCCGATTGCGTTCAACGTCGCCAAGCGGACCGGTACGTCGATGGTGCTCGTGGGCATTCCGATGGTGGCGGGCCTGTCGGTCGTGCACGGCCTGATTCCGCCGCACCCGGCCGCGTTGCTCGCCGTGACCGCCTACAACGCGGACATCGGTCACACCATCATGTACGCGCTGATCGTCGGCATTCCGACGGCGGCCATTGCCGGCCCGCTGTTCGCAAAGCTCATGGCGCGCCACGTGGTGCCCAATCCGGACAATCCGCTGCTCTCGCAGTTCGTCGAAAAGGACCGTGCGCTGAACGAACTGCCGGGCTTCGGCATCACGCTGTTCACGATCCTGCTGCCGGTGATCCTGATGCTCATCGGTAGCTGGGCCGACCTGTTCTTCGCGCCGAAGACGTTTGCCAACGAATTTCTGCGCCTGATCGGCAACTCGGTGATGGCGTTGCTGATCGCCACGCTCGTGAGCTTCTTCACGTTCGGCAAGCAGCGCGGTTTCAATCGCGACCACATCCTGAAGTTCACCAACGAGTGTCTGGCGCCGATCGCCACGATTACGCTGGTGGTGGGAGCGGGTGGCGGTTTCGGGCGTATCCTGATGGACAGCGGCGTGTCGAAGGCGATCGTCGATGTCGCGACGAACGCCCACCTCTCGCCGCTGCTGTTGGGCTGGCTGGTGGCGGTGCTGATTCGTATCGCGACGGGCTCGGCCACGGTGGCCATGACCACGGCGTGCGGCATCGTCGCACCGATCGCGGCGGCCGCCGGTGCCACCGTGAAACCGGAATTGATGGTGCTGGCCACGGGCGCGGGCTCGCTGATCCTGTCGCACGTCAACGACGGCGGCTTCTGGCTGGTCAAGGAATATTTCAACATGACCGTGCCGCAGACCTTCAAGACCTGGACGGTGTGCGAGACGATCATTTCGGTTGTGGCGTTGCTGCTGACGCTCGGCCTCGCCACGGTGGTGTGAGGTAGCGATGCAGGGCGTGCAACAGCGTCAATACGCTGACGCGAGTCAGCCGGTTACAAGGAGGCGAGCCATGATCGTCGTGGTAATGGGCGTATCGGGCAGCGGCAAGAGCACGGTCGGGCAACGACTTGCCGAGCGTCTGGGCTGCGGGTTTTCCGACGCGGATTCGTTTCACAGCGCCGCGAACATCGAAAAGATGCGGCGCGGTGAGGCGCTTAACGACAACGACCGCGCCCCGTGGCTGGCGGCGATTCGCGAGGCGATCGTCGCGCGCCGCGTGGCGGGGCGTCACCACGTGTTCGCGTGTTCGGCGTTGCGCTCGCGCTATCGCGACGTGCTGGGCGAGCACGACGGCGACGTCGTGTTCGTCTACCTGAAGGGGGCCCCCGAGGTGATCGGCGAGCGCCTGGCGTCGCGTGGCGGGCACTTCTTCGACCCGGCGCTGTTGCAAAGCCAGTTCGACACGCTCGAAGAACCGCGCGACGCGTTGGTGATCGACATCCGCGAGTCGCCCGACGCCATCGTCGAGACGCTGTTGCACAAACTCGCCGCCTGCCCCGGTGGCGCGGCGCTGACGCCGGCCGGGTCGGCGCGCGTACAATAGCGGTTTATTCCCTCCGCCGGCACTTCGCGTGCCGGTCGTACGCATCGAAATGGCTTCCTTCGAATTCTTCGCGCCCTGTCCTCGCGGACTGGAAGAGGCGCTCGCCGCCGAATTGGCAGAGCTGGGACGTCTGGCGCCCGTGTCGGTGGGCAAGCAGGTGCCCGGTGGCGTGCATTTCGCCGGTCCGTGGGCCGCCGGCATGGCCGCCAACCTGCATTCGCGCATCGCGAGCCGCGTGCTGCTGCGCATCGCACAGCAGGCGTACCGCACCGAACAGGACATCTACGACTTCGCCTTGCGTCAGCGCTGGGAAGAGTGGTTTTCGTCTCAGCAGACGCTGCGCGTGGACGTCACCGGCATCAAGGCGCCGGTGCGCAGCCTCGAATTCGTCACGCTGCGGATCAAGGACGCTGTGTGCGACCGCCTGCGCGAGAAGACCGGCGCGCGGCCGAACATCGATACGTCGCAGCCCGACGTGCGGGTGTTCGCCTTCCTGACCGCCACCGACGCTACCCTCTATCTCGATACTTCGGGCGAAGCGCTGTTCAAGCGCGGCTGGCGCCTGGACAAGGGGGCGGCCCCGCTGCGCGAGAATCTGGCTGCGGGCATTCTGCGTCTGGCCGGCTGGCGCACCGACACGGCGGCCGACATGGTGCTGTACGACCCGATGTGCGGCAGCGGCACCTTCCTCGCGGAAGCGGCGCAGATTGCGCTGGGCGTGCCCGCGGGTGCCGAGCGCCGCTTTGGCTTCGAGAAGCTCAAGGGCTATGACATCACGGCATGGCAGGCGCTGAAGGTGCAGGCCACCGAAGCGCAACGCGATGCCCGCGTGCGCGGTGTGCCGCCGACGATTTTCGGCAGCGATATCTCGGGCGACATGCTGGCCAAGGCCCGCGCCAACCTGGAGCGTGCGGGCGTGGGCGACATCGGCCTCAAGCAGGTGGATGCGCGCGATATGTCGCCCCCGGTGGATCGACCCGGCATCATCGTCGCCAATCCGCCGTACGGCGAGCGTATCGAAGTGCGCGGACGTCGCGGATCGCGCGACGCCGATGACGGCGACGAATCGCCGGACATGCAGGGCAATCGCGGCGGTCAGTTCCAGCGCAATCAGCCTGACGGTGTCGACGCGGCATTCTTTCGCGCCTTCGGCGACGCGCTCAAGCAGCGCTTTACGGGCTGGAGTGCCTATCTGCTGACGGCCGACATGAGTCTGCCCGGACAGATGCGTCTGCGCGAATCGCGTCGTACGCCGCTGTTCAACGGCGCGCTCGAATGCCGTCTGTTCCGCTTCGACCTGATTGCCGGCTCGGTGCGCAAGCGCGCGGAAAGTGAGGGCAAGAGCGAAGGCAAGGACGAGGCGGGCGCGCCGCAAGCGTAAGCGAATCGTCTCGTTCGACGTTACGACAAAGACCGGCGGCCGCCGGTCTTTTGCTTTGTGCGCGACGGGCGCGTCGTGGCTACTGGTCGGTGGCGGGAGACCAGGCGACCCGCCTGGCTGAAGGGGGGGCAAGTGATGGAGGTGGTGCAGGTGGTGCAAGCGATACCGCCGATGCGGCTTGCGTCTCCCCGCGTCGCTGCGCCGCCAGCGTTGCGAGGCGCACGCGCAGTTCGCTCGGCGAGACCCGCGCGCGCTCTGGATCGCACGTCACGTTGTCCGGGTCCGACAGATCGCTGTCGTAGTCGAGGCCGGTGCGCGGCGAGTGGCCGGAAACGTTCATGAATCCGACGGGTGTAACGTTCCGGAGCCACCGCTCCGTCTCGCAGGTGATGGCGTTCTCGGACACGATGTCGTCACGGAAGGTTTCGCCGCGCGGATCCGGGTAAATCTCCCAGGTGTCGTCTCTCGCTTCCCAATGCGGCCAGAGCTGGCCGTCTGCGCCGAAATGCGTATACGCCAGCGCCTGATAGGCCTTGCGGCATGCTTCGCGCCGGACGCTGTCGTCCGGTCGATCGCGTGTCGCCGTATTGAGCAGTCGCGTGAGGCACCCCGTGTCGCCCGACGATACGCTGTAGAAGTACACCCACTTGTTGGTGACGTCGAACGTCCACGGCACGGCGACGTCGTGACCGAACGCCTGCAGGATGCGCAGCGTCAGCACGTCGTCGGCCACGTGAACGGGGTCCTGGCGTTCCAGTACGGATCGCGCCCAGTCGTTCAGCGTCGGCGTGATCACGAGCCGCTCGAAGAGGGACCAACCCATCGGACGTACGCTCAGCCGCTGCACGAGATCGACGGCAATGGCGGTGGGCAAGCCCGTATCCCTGAGCGAATCGACCGTCACTTCATGGTCTTCCAGCACGGCGAGCCGACGCAGCGCCGTTTGCTGTTGTGCATTGCGTGCCGGTTCGCCGATGGCCGTTTTGCCGATGTACGGCGCGATTTCGCGTCCGAACACGCAATCCGGGTGCTCGGCCGCCACCGTGATCGCCTCTTTCGTCGGATTGCACTTGGGGTTGAGGGCGCGGATCTGGACGACGTCGCTCCAGGCCATCGTTCGATAGATCGGCGCCAATGCCGGCGTACTCAGACGCGCCGTTGCGCCTGTGCCGGCATGATGATTTTCCACGTTCATCGAAACTCTCCTTCGGACAATGCGAGAAACGGCATTGTCCGTAAGGCAGTCGTCGCCGGGTGTCGAGATCGTTCGCCGGAGTTGTCTAAACGGGGACGGACGCCTCGCGGGGCCGACGGCGAGGCGGCGCCCGATCAGGCCGGCCGTTGCGTCAGGAAACGGCGCAGCACGCCGTGCGAGTAATGGCTGGCCACTTCGCGCAGAAAACGTGGAAAGTCGACGTGCGCGGTGTCGTCGGCGCTATCGGAGAGGGTGCGCATCACGGCGAACGGGATGCCATATTCATGACACACCTGTGCCACGGCGGCCCCTTCCATCTCCACGGCGAGGGTCTGCGGCAGCGCGTCGCGCAGCCGGCTGACCTCGCCCGCGCTGGAGACGAACTGATCGCCGCTCGCGATTTGCCCGACGTGCACGCGTGGGGCGCTCATCTGCCATTCGGTGCGCAGCGCGACAGGCACTTGCGTCGCCATCTCCTCGGCGAGCCAGTCGCGCGCCGCTTTCGCAAGGGCGTCGCGCAGCGGCGGTGCGCTGGCGAAGGCGCTGCGTCCGAGCAGCGGGATCTCGAAACGAGGGAAGAGGGGGCTGGCGTCCATGTCGTGCTGCACGAGCGTGTCGGCCACGACGATGTCGCCGACCGACAACCCATGCGCGAGTCCGCCGGCCACGCCTGTGAAAACGAGCTCGTCGATCGCGAACCGGTGAATCAACGCGGCGGTCGTGGCGGCCGCTGCAACCTTGCCGACACGTGCGAGCACGACGACACAGTCATGGCCATGCAGCTTGCCCATGTGGTAGTCGCGCATACCGATGGACTCGACGTGCGCGCCGGGCGCCATCTCGGCGAGCAGATCGGTAATTTCTTCGTGGAGAGCGGCGACAATGCCGAGCGTCATGGCGCGGTTCCTGGGAGCAATGAGGAGCGCGCATTGTAGCGCGGGGCTGCCGGTCACCTTCCCGTGCAGCCCCGCAGTCCGGCCGATGGCGAACGTGTCGCCTTAGTCGACGGCCTTGACCATTTCCTCGACGACCTTCTTCGCGTCGCCGAACACCATCATGGTCTTGTCGAGATAGAACAGCTCGTTATCGAGACCGGCATAACCCGCCGCCATCGAACGCTTGTTGACGATGATCGTCTTGGCCTTGTACGCCTCGAGAATCGGCATGCCGGCGATCGGCGATGTCGGATCGTTCTTCGCGGCCGGGTTCACCACGTCGTTCGCGCCG